>JALHSV010000130.1 GCA_022865525.1 Thermodesulfovibrionales bacterium | reverse complement strand
CGGCTATAGTATTATGGAAAATGTTTCCTTAGAGGATAAAATGATGTTGGTCAGCGGAAGGCTTTCTTCAGAAATCGTATCAAAATGTGCAAGATGGGGAGTTCCTGTTATTGTGAGTAGGACTTCACCAACAAGCTATGCTGTCGAAATAGCTGAGAAAGCGAATATCACCCTCATTGGCTTTGTCAGGGGAAATCGCTTAAATATATATACAAACGGTCAGAGAATTCTATAGCACTTTTGTAGGGGAAAGAAAGTCCCCTCCCGTTTATAAGGGAGGGGATGAAAGAATAAGGTTTAATCGCTTAATAAGCAACCTGCAGGGTTAGTTGTACTCTCTTGTCGTCACTCAAACCTTTCTTTGCATAGTTCACTGTATCATAGTCAAGCAGGACCATGTTCTTGTTCGGCTTGTCAATATAGTAGGCGAACCCCGCAATATACCTGTTATTGTCACTATCGTCTACATCTGTGTTAGGGTTAAAGTAATCGTAGCGACCTATGATGCTGAATCTGTTCCATGAGTGCTTGAAGGTATCATAGAGCTTCAGCTCTGTATAAAAGGAATAGCCGTCTTTGTCAAACGCATTGGCACCGTTCTGTTGTCCTTTGCCCCAGTAGTATTGGCCTGTCAGGTTAACATACCGGCTTTCAAAACTCCCAAACACATTGTTCACTGTCCACGTAGGTGCGTTGCTCTGGTTTCCTTTGCCCCATATACCAAAATATGAGAACTGGAGTCCCGGAATGACATCAGGCAAAGGCCTAAGAGTAAGACGTGCCTCAAATGGTTTGTTCTGGTTCTTTTCAGAGGCATGATATCCGCCACCGTTATAGAGTCCGAAGGACATGCTGCCATAACGGCCGGGATAATAGCTGCTTACTTTTTCCTGATACTCCTTCGGCATTTCTTCACCAAGAAGTGTTACGAATGTTATGCCGATATCTGCAGAATTAAAATTATCGTTTCTTTCAATAAACATGGTGTCCTGCAGACGATAGAAATTTATATGCTCCTCAAAGTCAAGCCAAGGCATATGAACAGCACCGACTTCTACAAAAGGCTTTGTAAAGAATGCAAAGTCTGGGAGTTTGAATTTTCCGTACAAATATTTAATCCTCATCGCTATTGATCCGTCCAGATTGTTCGGGGCATCTCCTGTTTCCTCAGGATCTTTTACAGTAGTTACATCCAGGGTCATATGCGCATCAAACCAGGGAAGCAATTCTTTGGTTACCCTGAAATAACCCCTCTTGATAACAAACTGGCTGTATCCTGTCCCATTGTCCATATCGCCTGTTTCACCGTTCTGATAAGAGAGATAGTAGAGAAGCCCGAATTTAAATCCTTTTAGTGCCTTTGCGATTTTATCAAGATCCTTGCTGTCTGTAGTTGCAGTCTCGGTAGCCTTGGCAGTGCTTTTTTCATCAGCCTTTTGCACTTTCTGAGACTTCTCCTGCTCCATTTCCTGGATCACTGAGATAGCCTCTTCCTTGGTCAAAATACCTTTCTCAACCAGTTTCTTAAGAATAGGATCAGTTATTTCTGCAGCCATTACCATACCTGTCAAGAACAGGAAAGAGCATAATGCAGCAATTACCAGAGATAACTTTTTCATTTTAAATCCTCCTCCTTTCAGTTTATTAAGATTTGAATAATTCCCGTATCAAGATACAGGGTGTACTATTGTATTCCGGAGAAATGACGAATTATTTTTGTATAGTACTGCCTATCCTTTCCCAAATGGACAGGCAGGAAAAAAACAAACATCACATTTCATGCATAATCCTCCATGTCCGAGTTCGGCCAGTTCCTTTCGACCAATCCTTTCGCCGGCAAGAATCCTTGGGAGAATGATGTCAAAAATGGTTATCCGGGTGTACATTCCACATGCTGGAATTCCGAGGATAGGGATTCCTTCAGAAAGTGTCGAACAGGTTTTTCTGTCATTCTTCAGATATGCAACAAGGAACATTGCACCGGGGAGCACGGCAGAGCCGTAAGTGATTTCCTTTGCGCCAAGTCTTCTAATCGCAAACCTTGTCTTATCATCAGGATCAACGGACATCCCTCCTGTTGTGATGAGCAGGTCTGCTCCCCTTGAGATCAAATCTCTAAGCCTTGCTTCAATGACAACTTCATCATCTGGCGCATAATATATCCCGACTATATCCCCATTCAGGGATTTGATTTTTTTCTCTATGATCGGTGCAAAAGCATCCGTTATTAAACCGTTATAGACCTCATTGCCTGTTATCACGATACCAGCCTTCGGCTTCCTGATGTTTTTTACGCTGATTACACCCCGTGTCTCACGGCATATATCTACTGCCTGCTCAACGCTACTTTTCTTTATTACCAGCGGGATTGCACGGGTACCAGCCACAGTCTGACCCTTTTTTACGATGGTACTGTCATGGAGGGTTGCACACATAACATCCCCCAACATATTTACTCTCAGCAGCCCGTTCTTATTTATTTTCAGGAGCCCGTCCTGCTTTGCAATAATGGTAATTTTGCCTTCTTTCGGACTACCTTTTGACCTGACACCTTCGGACATCAGCGCATTAGCGAGAGAAACTGCGGCATCGTCTTCATGCATCTCGTCTTCTTTGACTTCAAGTATGAAAAGGTGTTCTTTGCCAAGACGTTGTAAATGGCATATATCCTGCTCCCTGATTATATGGCCCCTCCTGAAAGCAGGCCCCTTGAATTCTTCAGGTCGTATTTCGGTTATGTCGTGGGCGAGAACAGTGCCAACAGATTCCTGCACCGAGATTATTTTCCAGGAAGGTTCTGCCATATCATGGTTATTTTCCGCTTCATCTATGAATCCATCAAATTGTTGTTCAAAATTCATATTTATCCCTGATAAATATTTTCCGCAATATCTCTTTTTACTTCATTGTAGTAGCTTCCCTCAGCACATGCTTTACAGAATACTTTCCCTTCCCGTGAAATTTCTCTTGCATCCTGAATATATTCTCCACAAATTGCGCACATTACTCTGTATGCAGGCTTGCCCGGCATATCTTCAGGTTTTATGCGCACATCAACTTCTGAAATGGTAAATAGTTCATCATCAGACATAATCTTGTATGCTTCAACCTGTGCCTCATATTTATCGTGGATATCCGGGAACAGCTCTTTTGCTTTTTGCCTCGATTCCTCTTTAGCAACGACTCTTAGGGCTTTTCCTGTTGAAAGATTCAGGAACGTCGCTGCCATTTTCCCATAGTCCATGAACTTGAGTGTCCTGTGTCCGAGGCTGCATCCGGTTACTGACTGGAGCGCATCGGTTGCGCACCGGTCTATTTCAACAAAAACAATAAGTTTTTTCCTATCTTTTCCCCTTGGGTCATGAATCCCGATTTCTTTGAGGCCGAGCAAGGACATTCTCACCCCGAGAACCTGACCGGGACAGAGATGCCCGTGAGTCTTAACTGATTCAGCAAGGAGCGCTTCAAAGCTGAGCAATTTTCACCATCCCCCAATCCTCATTTCATAAATATAGGGCAAAGTCATACCTTTAGCAGTTTCACTTTCGTATCGTAGAACGATACGCTTCCGCCGACCGGATCGATCAGGCATGTATTGTTTCGCAGTGAAGGATCTGTCCACATGGCGGCGTTAGCGTGAATACCCTTAGCCCTGCTGGAGTCGCCCTTAATTTTTTTGCCGTCAATCTGAAAATCTGCTGCGCCTGTCGCCCAGTGGCCGAAACCGAGAGTGAAACTGATAACACCGGGGCGTATTCCTTCGGTGATCAGGATTTTCCCTGTCATTGTTTTTTTCTTTCCGTTTTTAAAATCCCAGATACCTTCAGGATTTGTTGCACTGACAACCTTTACGAGATCACCCGGTTTAAGACCGAGCCTTGCCGCATCATGCGAACTCATGACGATGCCATTTTCCTGCATGAGGGGATGAAGCCAGTACGCAGGTATGGTGCGCGATTTTGTATGGGTAATGGATCGGTTGGTAATCAGGTGAAGGTCGTACCCCTGGGAGAGCTTGTCCAGTGACTCCCCGATATAATTTGCTACAGTCAGGTAAGTTGCGATACCGGGATAGCTTTTCCCTGTGCCTGCATATTTCTTCCCGGCTGTTTTCTCCTGATACAGATTCAGAAGCGATGCATATTTATGCGCGAGCTTGTCACCATCATAAGCTTTCTCATGCGGTTCGAACCTGCCTCCGCGGTTAAGGATATATATTACCTTTTTCCAGTTGTCAGTACCGGCAATTTCCTCCCACTTCTTTTCATCAAATACTGATTTATGCAGGTGAGTCCTTGATTTCAGGAAAATTTCTGTTTCGCGGTCATCGGCATCCGGAACCTCTTTGCCGGGTTCCTCGCCCAGTGCAAGGTTTACAACAGCCCTCAGATAAAAATCCTCAGGCCGTTTGAAATCAATGCCGTCTCCGATTGCGTCTTTTCCAAATGCCTTTAATCCCAGCTTTTCCGATATAGCCATCATGAGGGCTTCAAGACTTATAGGCATCTCTTCGCCGTATACGGTAATAAGTTCAGGAATCGGCGGGATGACAGGCTGCCTTACGCACTCAACTTTGTTCGGCATATTCGGGTGAGAGCCCTGAAATTCCCAACGTTCGAGATATGAGAGGTCAGGGAATATATAATCGGCATACATGGATGAAGTGCCGATTAGGATATCGTTACAAAAGAAAAGAGGCAATTTATTGACATCGGCCAGCACTTCAATATTGGTGTGACCTGCAGGAAGTGCATAAACAGGAGTTCCCATATATAAGAACAAAGCCTTTATTGGGTATGGATATGCATCACCGATGCTGGGAACAAGCTCTTCATATATATCGCTCGAAAGTGGATACCAGTTCCGTTTCGCAGGGTACCCGCTGAAAATCGTAGTCTTTTCATAATCGGTTTCATGGCGTATAGAGCTTATGCCGAATGGAGAAACCTTGCCTTTAACCTTCTTCAGATCAAAAAGTCCGCCTTTTGAACCATCGTATTTATAGGTAGAGGCTTTTACCATGCCGCCTTTCCAGTCGAAATTTCCGAGCAGCATATTTACTGACATCCAGGCCAGAACATTATAAAAACCGTTCGTATGCTGAGCAGGCCCCCTGTGGATATCAACAGAAGCCTGCTTGCCATAACTGGTAAGTTCTTTGGCAACGCGAATGACTTCTTTTTCATTCAGTCCTGCTGTTTCACACCAATCCTTTAAGCTTTTCTTTTCGGCAGATTCCTTCAGTAACTGCATACCGGATTTTACTTTTATTTTCTCGCCAGCAGATGAGGCAATCTCTGCATCCACCAAGAGATCTCCGTATACAGGATTTTTTTCATCGTTCGGATCAAATGCTTTTGGCTTTCCATTTACCATGACAAGGAGAAATTTCTCTTCGTACTCGATCTCTTTATCTTTATCCTTAGGGTCAGGGATTTTCCTTTTCTGTGGTGAAGCTAGTCCGACCTCAGCAGCGCGGACAAACTTGCCGGGTTTGCCGTCCTTAATCTCCACAAGCCATGTTGCATTCGCCCAGCTTGACTCACTTGTTTCCTTTGCTGCGGCTTTATTGGCGTTGCGCAGGAACTTTTCGTCATAACGATGGTTTGCCATCATCCACTGAATCATAGCCAATGCAAGAGCAGCGTCTTCACCGGGTTTTATGGGAAGCCATGTCTCAGCTTTGCTTGCGAGCTTGGAGAAGCGCGGGTCAGCAACTGCTATTTTCGTAAAACCGCTTGAAAGGTTCTTTGTAAGACGTGCCGTCCTATTCGTCGGGCCGTAATTGGCTTCGAAAAGGTTAGCGCCTACAAACAGGACATATTTTGCGTTCTCGAGATCTGATTGCCAGTAAAATTTCTGGCCTCCTGCGAATTTACCGGCTTCGTACTGCTCACTGATTGCCTTACAGGTAAAATAGAGAGAACCCTGGCAAACCGTCGTATGTCCGTGTTGATTCTTTGTTCCAAAACTATCACCCAGACGGGTGATAAATTCCTTACGTCCATTCTTGAGTCTCCCCCAGGCAAGAATAAACTGATTGTTTTTCGGGCCTAAGTCGGGATGTTCGGAATCAATCAATGTATTCAGATTATCCTTATGTTTTTCTTTGAATCCGGCTATGCGCTGCTTCTTTTTCTCCTTGTCTTTTTCGTCCCAGATTCCCTGAATATCATTGCCCATTTCTTTAGCAATATTACCGTCCTTCAGTGCCATGATTGAACGGAGACCTTCGACATTGCGACTTTCTTCTCCGGTAATATGTGAGAAGAGCTTGCCTCCCTCAACGATTTCCTGTACTGCCTTGTCAAAGGGGATTGATATCCATTTATTTTCCCCGCGCTTCCCGGCACGTTTCAGGACCTTGCGGATACGGTATGGATCATAGGCAATCTGAATCCCGCACTGTCCCTTTGGACAGAGTCCGCCGTCTATTTTCGCTGCATCATCAAGTGAAGTTGTCATCGGCACATGGGGAACCAGGTTCCACGGGTTATAGGGATTCCCGTCAATCTTTGCAAGGATACCGTCCTGAATTTTGCATTTGATGCCGCATCCGGTATTGCAGTTCAGACAGACAGAATAGAGGATATTTTCGGGATTGTTCAGTTCATAAGGAGTATCAGGTCTTTTTGCGAACAGAATTGCACTTTGCGATTTTGCGTCAGCTCTTTCGCTGGAAAGCGCAAGACCCAGAAGACCGCTTCCAAGGAGCGCCCCTTTGGATAAAAAGCCTCTCCTCGATAATTTCATGGCATCATCTTTCATAATGGTGTTCCTATTCTTTTTTTGGTTATTTTTGAAAGGAGCTTCATACCGCTGTAAAAAAGACCGACTCCGAAGGCGCCGATAAAGATAGCAATCAGATATTCATTAAATGTTGGAGAATAATCATACCGCAGGCGGAAATGATAAAAGGCTTCTTGTAAGCCCTTTAGTTGAGAGACTGCCTGACCGGGAATGAGGATGTTCAAGCGGGCAGAGAGAAAGCCGACCACCACAATAAAAGAAGCTGTTCCTAAAAGCTTGAAGGAATGACCCCTGATGAGCATTATGAGTGCGGCAATTGACCCCCCGATATGGACAAACCAGAAGACCCACCAGAAAGGGCCAAAGAGGATCAGTTCAACAGCTGTGCGAATTTCTGAGTTCGGTGACCAGAAGACAAGACTGAATTCTGCAAACTCAGCGATAAAATAGAATGCCATTCCGCCGATAATGGTATAGCGCAGCATTGAGAAAGGCTGTTCCCTGACAGACGTCTGAGTGGGGAATAGGAATGTGAATACAAGCAGAATTGCAGCAGCTCCGCAAGTGATAGCCGAAGCAAGGAATAGCAACGGCACTAAAGGTGAACTCCAGAAGGGCTTGGCATCGACAACCCCCAGAAATGAGCCGCTTTGACTGGGAAAGGCGATAGAGAACACAAAGCCAAAAGCGAAGAGGGGTACTAACCATCCTGATTTATCATGGAGATCATTCTGATGTATTTTATTCATAGTCAAATAAAAAATTCTGGCAATTATTACGAAAAATACCAGATACATCCAGGCATTGAAGGCCATCATCGAACCGAAATTCGGCGAATAGAGAATTCTGGCAAACCTGAAGGGCTGGCCTATGTCCAGCCAGATGGAGAAAAGACCGGTCACTATTGAACATGCAGAGAGGAGAAGAATGACCCGAATATGCTCCCTGAAACCCTTGAAGTTCAGAAAATATCCGATAGCACCGATAGCAAAGGCCCCGCCGGCAATTCCTATGAAATGAAAATAAAGACCAACCCATAAACCCCATGGCACATAGCTTCCATATCCTGCCAGTCGCTCTCCCGTGACAAGTTTCATAATAAAAGCGATCAGCCCTACTATAAAAGCTACTGCCCATAAAACATATAAGTTTCTTGCGCTGTTTTCTTTCATGGCTCCCTCATATTAAATAAATGACTGCAGGTTTTGTTCCTTTTTCCTCCAGAAGTCTAACCTGATTGGGAAGTCGTGCCATTTGAGAAACAATAGAATAAGGATCATTTGCATCACCGAAGTAGTTTGCACGGCCTATACAGGTTGTGACACACATCGGCAGCTGCCCTTCGTTCAAACGGTGCAGGCAGAAATGGCATTTCCGGGCATTTCCCTTCGGAGAGGAATGTCCTTTCCTATCCCAGGCTTTCCCATACTCATTATTCGATAACCGTTCATATGGCTGGATTTCAGGGGTGTTTTCAGTGTAAAAATGCCCATAGTCACTTGTCCGGGCACCATAGGGACACGCAGAAAGACAGTAACGGCAACCAATACACCTTTCATAATTGACTATTACTACTCCATCAGGCCTTTTCCATGTTGCGTGCACCGGACAAACAGAAACACACGTAGGATTATCGCACTGCATGCATGGTCGAGGGAAAAATCGGAGCTGTAAGTTGGGATACTTGCCAAACTCTTCCTGAACCACCGGACGATAGACTACCCCGGGAGGGAGTTTATTCTCGACAATACATGCAATTGTACATGCATGACATCCCACGCATTTCCTCGTATCTATCACCATACGCCATTTTCGTTGCTCAACAGGCTTTGCTAATGCTGCCCTTAGTTCATCCTGCATTCTCAGCAGGATATCAGACTGCTCAGTGATCGATACGGTTTTCATCTCTGAAACGGTTCGGATAGTTTCCGGCCCTGTAGGAGTTTTTGGAGGAGAACTTAATTTTGCAACCGTAACCGCACCGACAGCCACCGCGACACCACCGCCAACAACTGCAGCGCTCCTGAGAAAATCACGTCTGGTCAACTCAGAAGAGTGTTCTTCCAGCTCTTCTTTTGTTTCTTCTTTATTATTCATTGTATGCTCCTCTTATGAGTGTCAAAAAAAGAAATATTTTTTCGGCATAAAAAATAATGCTTTTAAATGAAGACTCCCCGCCGCAGAGACTGCGGGGTATTAAAAACTTTAATCAAAGAATTCCTCGATGCTCTGCATCGGGGTTCCCAAATAATTCCCTCCCCATTGAGGGGGGAGGGTTAGGGTGGGGGTGTTTTGTGATGATTATTTTCGACACCCTCCCCTTCATCCCCTCCCCTCGAGGGAGG
>JALHSV010000129.1 GCA_022865525.1 Thermodesulfovibrionales bacterium | reverse complement strand
CCATGCAGGAAGTGAAGGAACAGATGGAGGTGGAGTCTGAAGCGATCAATAAATCTCTACAAGATACTTCGAAAGAAATACACGAACATGCGGGTACCGATAAGGAGAAATGAACCATCTCAGGAAATTCCATAATCAAAGAAGGAATCAACTGTTCCGGCATGCCTCTGAGAGCAAACCCCTTTTGCAGTAAAAAACAAAAGTTAAGATACACAGTGATGGCGGAGGACTGATATGGCAGATACCAAGATGATGAATTTCATGCAGCACCTCGGGGATCTCCGGAAGAAGATAACGGTGTCTTTGATTGCCGTATGCGTCACCTTCATGATCGCATTTAATTATTCCGAGGATATCCTGAGGTTTTTCATGTTCCCGCTGCGCTATACCCTGGACTTTTCGGTCAGGAAAATGTACATGTACTATGTGTATCAGGATAAATTGAAGGATACCAAGCTCGTTTTTCTTTCGCCAACCGAGGGCTTCTGGATGAACATGAAGATTTCGATGGTCGCAGCCCTGATTCTTGCCCTGCCGGTCATCTTTCAGCAGTTATGGAGTTTCGTCTCGCCGGGTCTTCACATGAAAGAGAAAAAATATGTCGTGCCTTTTGTCGTGACAGCAACCGGTCTTTTCCTTGTCGGTGGCGCGTTCTGTTTTTTTATTGTCCTTCCCTTTGCAATGGGGTTCCTGCTCACCTACAAGCTTGGCGATTTTATGATGCCGATGCTTTCTGTCGGACAGTATGTTGATTTCTGTCTCAAGTTTGTCCTTGCCTTCGGCGCTGTCTTCGAGCTTCCCATCATTATCGTCTTCTTTACCAAAATGGGATTTGTTACTCCAAAGACTCTGGCAAAACACAGAAAGTATGCGGTTCTCATTGCCTTTGTTGTGGCTGCAATCCTGACCCCGACGCCGGATGTATTCAATCAAACCCTCATGGCTGTCCCTATGATAGTTCTCTATGAAGTTGGGATCCTGATGTCCAGAATTTTCATACGCCCTGTGGTGCAATAATGCCGACGATACGGGGGAAAAGCCTTAAAGCCACTGCCTTTGATATCGCTGAGGGATATATTGTCGTAAACCCTATCTTTTTAAAAAGCCTTGAAAACGAATCTCTCAAGGGACTCTATCAGGAAATCGCGAGAGCACAGATAGAAATTCGCGGAGATAAATTTCCTCATGGTGATACCAAGGCAATCAGGTTCAGAAATACCCGGCTCCAGAGGCTGAACTCCGCCCTCATGATTCTCAAGAACTTCGCGCGGGAGAGAAAAATCCTGATCGTATGAAGTTTGACTGTTTGAGAGGGCTGTGATAATTTTAAGCATGGAAAAATCCGACGAAATACGGGAAGCAAAGGATATCCTCCAAGCCCTCACCAAAGCCAAGAAAAACATCAGGATGTATCCTGAAAATAATCCGATCTATGTGAAGACCCTCGAAGATACATTCGTGCGGTTTACGAATTTCCTTGATTACCGGGATGATTTCAAACTGCACATT
>JALHSV010000016.1 GCA_022865525.1 Thermodesulfovibrionales bacterium | reverse complement strand
TTCCTGCAGAACCTCTGATAGTGTCGGATGTGCATGCATAATTCCCGAGATGTCTTTTGTTCTGAGTCCTTTTGAGATCGCAAGAACAGCCTCATGGATGAGATCAGAGGCATGCGGCCCTATCATGTGAACACCCACTATCCTGTCTGATGACTCATCAGAGATGATCTTGATCATCCCTTCAATTTCTCCCATGATGTGGGATTTCGCGAGTGACCGGAACTGAAAACGGCCCGTGCGGACCTTTATCCCCATTTCTGCCGCCTGCTGTCCTCTGATACCGACCGAGGCTATTTCCGGAGAGGTGAATATTGCCGAGGGTACAGCGGAATAATCTGCACGCTCGTCCCCGCCCGTACTATTGATTGACGCAACGATCCCCTCTGCTGAAGCAACGTGAGCCAATAGATGACCACCGATTACGTCTCCGACGGCATATATGCCGGATATATTTGTCTCCATCTTCTCATTCGCGATAATTTCCCCACGTGCGCCTTTCAGGATACCGACCTTTTCTAAACCTATGCCATCGCTGTTAAACGATCTTCCGACAGATACGAGAACCCTTTCCGCTCCGAGCTCCGTGCCGTCAGTGAGGAAAACGTGAACACTGCCATCCCGCGTATCAACTTTATCAATAGTGATATTGGAAAGGAGCCTGATACCTCTTTTCTTAAGTTCCCGCTCAAAAATTTCCGATATCTCGGTATCTTCAGTGGAAAGAGCTCGTGGAAGCTTCTCAAGTATGGTAACTTCAGATCCCAATTGCCTGAAGATGCATGCAAATTCGCATCCGCTGACCCCTGCGCCAATAATGATGAGGCTTCTTGGTATCGCATCCAGTCTGAATACATCATCAGTCGACAGGATTTGTTTCCCGTCGAAGGGAAATCCTGGAAGCTGAAACGGCCTCGAACCTGTTGCCACGATTATCCGGTCTGCTTTTACAGTTCCATGAGAGCCATTTTTTGATATAAAAGCTATTTCTGACGGAGAGATAAGCTGCCCGCGTCCTTCTTGCAATGTAATCCTGTGGAATTTAAAAAGATTCCGTATCCCTTTTATCTGCAGGTTGACGATTCTGTTTTTTCTCTCGAGGATTTTTAAAAAATTTGGTGAAATATTTCCTGTTGTCTCAATGCCGAACTCCTGCAATCTTTTGGCCCTAAAGAACATCTCTGATGATGAGGCGAGGGATTTTGTGGGAATGCATCCCCAGTTCAGGCAGGTTCCACCAACTTCGTCTTCTTCAATTACGGTTACCTCGGCACCCAATTGTGCAGCTCTGACCGCTGCGACATAGCCTCCGGGACCTGAACCGAGTATTGCTAATTTCATTTAGCTTCTTCTTCGACAAACTTAGCATACTCAGACGAATCCATCAAATCATCAAGCTCTGCGGCGTCATCGATTTCAATGACTGCTATCCAACCTTTCCCGTAAGGGTCATCATTGACAAGTTCTGGTGTTTCGGTAAGGTCGTCGTTGACTTTGATCACCCTTCCGCTCACAGGAGAGATAATGGAAGATGTTGCCTTTGTCGATTCAATTTCACCGATTTCACCGTTTGCTTCGATTTCCGTATCACCTTCCGGCAGATCAATATAGACAATGTCACCGAGTGCATCCTGGGCATAATCGGTAATACCGATGGTTACTTTCTTGCCTGACGGCCTGATCCATGTATGCTCTTTATGATATTTCAGATCATCCGGATTCATTCACACCTCCTTGATAATTTTCCCGCTCTGATTTCTTATCATAGGCTTTTCAGCTTTGTCAAGGAAGGTCTCCGAAGCTTGCACTTTTTAAAAACACCTTTTATAATTAAATACTTTGCTCCCGCTCTTTCAAAAATGAAGATAATAATTCCTGATATACCAAAGGAAGGAATTGATGTCGATATTCAGGAAACGATTACATCTGACGGTGCCCCGTTCGCGATCCATGCCCGGTTAAAGGTGGTGAAAATAGGAAGCGAGATTATGGTGAAAGGCAATCTGAAAGCCGAAGTCGAGTTGCAGTGCAGCAGGTGCCTGAAGAAGTTTGCCGGTGATGTATCTGTTCCTGTTGATGTCGTCTATCATCCTGTTGAAGAACTCAAGGGGGAAGATTACCACGAGATAGAATCCGAAGAACTTGATTCGGATTTCTATTCAGGCGATGAACTGGATCTCATCAGTCTGCTGAAAGAACAGGTGGCATTAAATATTCCGATGAAACCCCTCTGCAACGATTTATGCAGGGGACTCTGCCCGAATTGCGGCGCGGATCTGAATGAGAGTCCCTGCTCATGCAGCATGAAAAATATTGATCCGCGGTTTGAAGAACTTAGAAAATTACTGAAGGAACGAAAGGAGTAAGAATTGGCCAATCCAACGCATAGACATACAAGAGCAAGAAGGGACAAGCGGAGAGCAAACTGGAAGGGTCAGCTGCCTAACCTGAGCCTCTGCCCTGATTGTAATGAATTGAAAATGTCTTTTAAGGTTTGTCCTCATTGCGGTTCCTACGATGGCCGCAGAGTTCTCACGGTTGTCGAAAAAGAAGAATGAGAATTGCCCTTGATGCAATGGGGGGTGACCATGCCCCTGCTGTTACTATCGAGGGTGCAATCGAGTCGGTTAATAGTTTTGAGGATATCGACATTATCCTTGTCGGTGACGAGACTGCATTAACAAGAGAACTCGACAGCAAACGGTTTCCTCCGAACCGGATCACAGTCAAGCATGCTTCACAGGTTGTGAGGATGGACGAGTCTCCTGTGTCTGCAATACGGAGGAAGAAGGACTCATCCATACGGAGAGGGATTGAACTTGTTAAGGGCAACGAGGCAGACGGTTTTGTCAGTGCTGGGCACTCCGGTGTTGTTATGGCAACCGCCCTCCTTGTGCTCGGTGTATCTGTTCTTGTGGACAGACCCGCCATAGCAGCTATCATGCCGACGCTGAAATTGCCGTTCGTTCTTATTGATGCGGGCGCAAATCTCCACTGCAAACCACAGAACCTCCTTCAGTTCGCTCTGATGGGGAGCATGTACTGCAGGTTTATCCTGGGGAGGGAAGAGCCAAAGGTAGCACTCATCAGCACGGGTGAGGAGGATACCAAGGGGAATGAACTCACAAAAGAGACGTTTAAGCTGCTCAAGGAAGCCGATCTGAATTTTATCGGAAACGTCGACGGAAAAGATATTTTTACCGGCGAAGCCGATGTTATTGTCTGTGACGGATTTACCGGCAACGTTGTATTAAAGACGAGCGAAGGTCTTGCAGATGCGCTCATAAGAATGCTGAAGAGAGAGGTTGGAAACCTGACAACCGGCAGGATCGGTTATTTGTTATTAAAACCTGCTTTGAGGAACTTTAAAAAGAAGACAGATTATGATGAGTATGGAGGTGCGCCGTTGCTCGGCATACAGGGCACCTGTATCATAAGCCATGGGAGATCGACTGCAAAGGCGATAAAGAATGCCATAAAAGTTGCATCGGATTTTGCGCAGAAAAAGGTTTACGAGATTATCTCATCAGCAATTGAAGATGACCTTTCCCAACACGAAAGGTTGCCTATTGGTAAGAAGTAGAATCATATCCATCGGTTCCTACCTGCCTGAACGGGTTCTCTCAAATTACGATCTTGAGGAGATGCTCGATACCTCAGATGAATGGATAATCGAGAGGACAGGGATCAGGGAAAGGCGGATTGCAGATGAAAGTCAGGCTGCGTCAGACCTTGCCTTTGAGGCCTCGAAAATTGCCCTCGAACGGGCAGGTTTGAACGCAGAGGAGCTCGATCTGATTATTGTTGCAACCGTAACGGGTGATATGCCGTTCCCGTCTACTGCGTGCTTTCTCCAGAACAGACTCGGCGCTTCGCGTGCTGTTGGATTCGACATCAACGCGACCTGTTCAGGATTCCTGTATGCCCTCTACATTGCAGACGGTTTTATACGGTCGGCTATGCACAGGAAAATCCTTGTGGTTGGAGCAGATGTGCTCTCTAAGTTTACGGACTGGAAAGACAGGACAACGTGTGTTATCTTTGGCGACGGAGCGGGCGCTGCAATCGTTGAGTCAACCAGTGAAGATAGAGGAATACTCTCGATGTCCATCAATTCAGACGGGAGCATGTGGGAGCTTATCAATATTCCGGGAGGGGGTTCAAGGAATCCTGCATCGGCGGACACCCTGAAAAAGGGAATGCATAACATACGAATGAAGGGAAATGAAACGTTCAAGGTTGCGGTCAGGACATTAGAGGATGCTGCCTTGAAAACCCTCGCTGATAACAATATGGATCCTTCACAGCTTTCACTTCTCGTTCCTCAT
>JALHSV010000128.1 GCA_022865525.1 Thermodesulfovibrionales bacterium | reverse complement strand
TCTTTGAATGCCGTGCCTACCCGATCCTGGCAGTCGATATAGGACTGATAATCGGCAAGGACCATCTGCTCATCACGACTGAGCAGTGAATCAATAAACGGCTTGAACAACGTCGCGTCTTCTTTGAAAAAAAAGCCCGAACTGATAAGATCGATAACTTCTTTTAGGTCTGTATTGGCATTATAGCAATCCCTGGAGTTATATCCCTGTGATTTCATGGTGGTGACTTCTTCAGCAGTCAAACCGAATTGGAAAATATTTTCGGTACCCACATCCGTTGCGATTTCGATATTCGTCCCGGTTAACGACCCGATTGTCAATGCACCGTTCAGAGAGAATTTCATACTTCCTGTTCCCGATGCCTCCCGCCCCGGTGTAGAAATCTGTTCCGAGAGATCAGCTGCCGGATAAAGCCTTTGCGCATTCTTTACATTCAGGTCAGGAAAGAACAGGATTTTCAGCCGTCCGGCCACATCCGGATCATTATTGAGTATCTCGGCAACGGAATTGATGAGTTTTATGATGAGATGTGCCATAAAATAACCGGGCGATGCTTTACCCCCGAAGATAAACGTTCGGGGCGTTATGTCTGTCAGCGGATTTTTCTTGATCCTGTTATAGAGCGTGATTATGTGGAGAAGATTGAGATGCTGGCGGTTTGACTCATGGAAGCGCTTTCCCTGAACGTCGAATAGGGTATCAGGATTAACGGAAATCCCTGTCCTGTCCTTCATGAAGGACGCGATGTCACATTTATTTTCGTGTTTCACGTTTTGCCACTTTTTTATGACGTTCGGATCAGCAGCAAAGGATTCAAGCTGCCGTATTTCCTGCAGGTCACTGATCCAGCGGTCTCCGATGGTGTTTGTGATAAGTCCGGCGAGTCCTGGATTGCTGACGATAATCCAGCGCCTCGGCGACACCCCGTTCATTACATGAAAAAACCTCTCCGGATAGAGATCATAAAAATCCGGGAGCAGGGTCTTCTTGAGCAGTTCTGAATGGATTTCAGAAACCCCGTTAATTGCATGACTTCCCAGGCTCGCAAGATGCGACATGCGTACATACTTCTGATCACTTTCATCGATAAGGGAAACCCGGGAGAGCCTGTCATTATTGTTTGGATAGGTTAACCAGAGCTCGTCAAGGAAACGCCGGTTTATCTCATAGATTATGTCAAGGTGTCTCGGAAGGATCCCGGCGAACAGCTGGATAGGCCACTTCTCGAGGGCTTCGGGCAGCATGGAATGGTTTGTATAGGAAAAGGTATTCTGTGTTATGTACCATGCCTTATCCCAGCTGACCAGATAGTCATCCACAAGGAGTCGCATCAGCTCTGCCACGGCGATTGCCGGCGAGGTATCATTCAGGTGAACTGCAAAGGAATCAGAGAAACTGTGTATTGGTTTCCAACGCAGGAGGTGCAGGCGGATCATGTCCTGGAGGGCGCAGGAGACAAAGAAATACTGCTGTGCAAGCCGCAAATGCTTCCCTGAGTAAGGCTCGTCATCGGGATAAAGGATCTTGCTGATCGATTCGGAGGCGATCTTCTCGTTGACTGCCCCGAAGTAATCTCCGGTCTTGAAGGCTTCAAAATCAAAGGATTCCGTTGCCTCTGCGTTCCAAAGACGCAACAGATTCGTCGTGCCAACTTTGTATCCGGATACGGGAGTATCATAGGCAATACCTTTAACAGAAAATTTGGGAATCCAGCGCACGCGGAAACAGTCCTGCTCATCATAATACGACTCAGTGCGTCCTCCGAGTTTTATCGCATAGGTAATCTCCGGGCGTTTAATCTCCCAGGGGTTACCCGGAGAAAGCCATTTTTCGGTCATTTCAACCTGCCAGCCGTCACGGATCTCTTGTTTGAAGGTCCCAAATTCATAGCGGACACCATATCCGATTGCAGGGATCTCAAGGGTTGAAAGCGAATCCATATAACAGGCAGCGATCCTGCCTTTGCCTCCATTCCCAAGGCCGGGTTCTTCTTCTTGTCCGCTCAGTTCAGACAGATTAAGCCCTAACTCTTTCACAGCCTGGGAGACCTCTTCATAGATGCCAAGGTTGATAAGGATGTTGCCGAGTTGTGGTCCCATGAGAAATTCGGGAGACAAATACGCTACGACGGTAAGATCTTCAGTATAATTCTGAAGGGTATTGATCCATTGTTGTATCATCCTGTTCCGGACTGTGTAGGCAAGAGCCAGATACCAGTCGTTCAGTGTTGCATTCTGAGGAAGCTTAGCAACGCAAAGATGAAGATTATCAAGCACAGATCGCTTGACCGATTCTACGCTCAGGCCGCTGTAACTATCCTCACGCTGTCCCTGTGATGATGGTCTGGAATCCCTATCCACGTGGATCCTTCACTTATTTATATTTCTGTCTAAGTCTAATGGTATTTCCATGCGCTTCAAGGCCTTCAGCATCAGCGATTGTCTTGACCGCTTCAGCAAGGGTTATAAACCCTTTCTTTGAAAAACTCAGGATACTGGAACGTTTGATGAAGTCATACACTCCAAGGGGTGATGAAAACCGCGCAGTACCGCCGGTTGGGAGTGTATGATTCGGGCCGGCTGCATAATCTCCCAGTGCTTCGGGTGTCCATTCGCCGAGAAAAATAGCACCGGCATTCTGTATGAGCGGTAAAATTCTTTTTGGTTTTTTGATCATGATTTCAAGGTGCTCAGGAGCAATCCGGTTAGCGATTTCCGCAGCTTCCTGCAAATCTCTTGTAATCATAATGGCTCCGTAGGTTTCGATCGACTTGCGTGCAATTTCTTCCCTCTTCAGCCGGGCAAGTTGCTTCACCATTTCTTTTTGAACAGCTGCTGCAAACTTTAGGGAATCGGTTATCAGGATGGATGACGCAAGCTCGTCATGCTCTGCCTGGCTAAGCAGATCAGCTGCAGCAAAGACAGGGTTTGCTGAATTGTCTGCTATAATCAGTATTTCACTCGGTCCTGCGATCATGTCGATATCAACGGCGCCGAAGACCATCTTCTTGGCTGTTGCCACATAGATATTGCCTGGGCCGACAATCTTATCGACTTTCCTGATTGTTTTCGTCCCGTATGCCATTGCACCAATTGCCTGTGCTCCACCGATTCGGTAAACTTCCTTAACGCCGAGCAATTGAATTGCAGCCATTACATACGGGTTCATCTCTCCCTTTGGCGCGGGTACACAGAGAGCAATTTCTTTCACACCTGCTACCTGTGCAGGGATAACATTCATGAGAACGGAAGAAGGATATGAAGCTTTTCCACCGGGTATGTAGACCCCAACTCTTTCGATCGGCCTGATAATCTGACCAAGGAAAGCGCCTTCTTGAGAAAACGACCAGGATTTCTCCCTCTGCCTCTCGTGAAATGCTTTGATCCTTTTTGAGGAGATTTTGAGTGCCTTGATAACTTTCTCGTCCGCTCGATCAGCCTGTTGAGAAATCTCCCGGGGAGATATGGTAAGCCGGTTTGTTCCCGTGAAATCAAATGCCTTCGTATATTTGAGGACAGCCCTGTCGCCATGTTTCATCACATCATCGAGTATCTTCCTGACCCGTTGTTCAATTGCCTGACTTACGCCAGAAGCCCGGTCCCTAAGAATCCTGAAGAATGCCTCGATCTCTTCCGGTGTTTTTAGTATTCTCATAGAAAATAATTCTACCCTTTAGGGTGCGATTATTCAAGAAATCTTTGTGAAGCGATTGAACAGGGTCAGTAAGCCTTAAGGGAGAAGGTCTTTGAGTAAGGCGCCTTCTATGGATTCGGTGAGAGAAGCAGTATTTCTTTTCTCCTGAAAGAGTTCAAGCAATCGTGTTGCATACCCCCCAGCCTTTTTGTATCCCATATCCCTGGCCTCGTCGATTTTACTCCATTCGCCTGTTTCAGCAAAGGCATGAAATGCACTCAGAATCTCCGGGAAGATAATCTTTCTCATCCCGCCGAGAAAGACCATGTAAAACCCAAGAGAACCCTCTTTCCGGTTTCCAATGATGTATCTGAGCATACCTTTTTCAGAGGTATCCGCAAGGACATCTTTCACTCCACGAGCAAAGAGCCCTGCCCTGCCATCAGAGAGGTCTGTGAGAAGAAGCTTCCAGGCATTGCCGATTTTCTCTCCCTCAACTGCCTCTCCCAGTTCGTGATATTTATAAGTTTCCGCTTCAGAGAGTGCAACCTCCTGAATGCGCTTGTCAATATCTTCTGAAGGTGTTTCCTCCGGATGAATACCATATTTTGAGAATGCAAATACGAGGGCTTCTTTTGTCTTATTGCACCTCATCTCCTCAAATCGTTGCCAGAGAAGGAGTCTTATGGTGTCTGCTCGTACAATAATTGTCCGGTCCTGCAACATCGCGGGATTGTCTGAAAGGTCGCGTGCATATTCTCTGCCGGTTATGTAAACATGAAAACCGTCGATTGTTTCTCTCGACAGAATATCAGCAAGGAAAAAAGAGGGTTTCATATGAAGTCCGTAACCGGCACCATAGATCAGTCCTTCTTTCCCTAATACATCATTAATGCTCTCAACCGCTAAAGGGTTGAAGAGAGTTCCGTTAAGCGTAATTTTTTCATAATCGTTATCTTCGAGCTCTCTCCAGAGATTCTCTCTCTCGGCAATCCAGGTACCAACATCTTTTTGCTGGATCTTCTCATCGGGTCTCAGGCCTATTTCAATCTGGTACAACTCCCGGAGCCTGAGCAGGATTCCGCAGAGGGAATAATATCCCCAGAATTTCGCATCGGAAATATTGCAGTTTTTCTTTACCTGAGCAGAAAGGTTTGCGATATCAATCATTTTCTTGCCTCATAATATTTTATCAGATAAACCAGAGAAAGAGCTTAGGCAGTATGCTGGTATGTATAATTCATCAGATGATTGCGGGAAGGTGTTGTGAGTGGTAATATGTACCCCATGAGAAAAATCAGATTACTCCTTGAATACGACGGGACTGCGTATCACGGATGGCAGGTGCAGAAAGAAGGCCTGACCATTCAGAGTGTTCTTGAGGAGAAAGTTTTCCAGGTAACAGGTGAGCCGTCAAGCGTTATCGGAGCGAGCAGGACTGATGCCGGAGTGCATGCATTCGGGCAGGTTGCGGTATTCAGGACTGAATCACAACTGGACGCTGCAACAATCCAAAGAGCACTGAATGCAGTGCTCCCGCACGACATCAGAGTACTCGCTGCTGCAGAAGTCGAGAATTCATTTCATCCGAGAGAAGATGCGCTCAAGAAACGCTATGTTTACATGATCGCAAATCAGAGGGTATCTTCAGCTTTTCTTTTCAGATATACCTGGATAGTACCCCAAATGCTGCAGATTAGTCTCATGGAAGAGGCATCATCTGTGCTCATCGGCAAACATGATTTTTCAGCCTTTATGGGAACCGGCAGCGACATAAAAGATCCTATCCGGGAGATTTATTCGTTGGATGTAGAAACAGTCGATAATGTAGATTTCATGACTGTATGTCTGAAAGGTACTTTTATCAAAATAACGATCGAGGCGAATGGATTTCTCAGGCACATGGTCAGGAATATCGCAGGCACCCTTGTCGAGATTGGGAGAGCACGAATTCCTTCATTCAGAATGAAAGAGATACTCGAATCTCATGACAGAAAGCAGGCAGGGCAGACTGCGCCTGCGAAAGGCCTTTTCCTTGAGAGGATTGATTATTGATATGTTTCATAAACCAAATATCTCTACCCACTCATCAAACCGCTTTAATTTATCTTCCCCATATAGGGCTTATCACCATAACAGCCGATTCCCGGCTCATTCGTAGACAGTATTAGTTATATCATAGTATGTTACTTGACAATAACTTACTCAATAGATATGATACGAGATAGAAAGGATTCAAAATGACGACAGCGGGGAAAGATTATTATAAAATTCTCGGGGTAAACAAAGATTCTTCACCGGATGAGACCAAAAAAGCTTACAGAAAGCTCGCGCGTAAATATCACCCGGACCTGAACCCCGGGGACAAGGTTGCCGAACCGAAGTTCAAAGAAATCAATGAAGCGTACGAGGTGCTTGGTGACCCGAAGAAGAAGGCCGAATATGACCAGTTCGGCAGCACACAATTCCGGGCAGGTGGTCCCGGATTCGAAGGGTTCAGAACACATGATTCCAGGGAAGGATTTGAGTTTGGAGGGTTCGGTGATATGTTTTCTGACCTTTTCGGGGCAAAGGCAAGGCCTGAAGCTTATCATGCCAAAGGCCATGATATGGTCATGGGCATTGAACTCACCATGGAAGAAGCATTCTCCGGCGTTACAAAACAGATTACCTTCAGAAGGGAAGTCACATGCAAAACCTGCAACGGCTCCGGTGCAGAATCATCCCAGACATGCAGTGCTTGCAAAGGCACCGGAAGTCTGAAAACATCAAAAGGCTTTTTCAACATGTCCCAACCTTGCAGCGTCTGCGGGGGGTCTGGGAAAAAGGTAACGAAGGCTTGTTCTGCCTGTCAAGGGGCCGGAAAGACCCTTCAGACTGAAACCCTCAAGGTGAAAATCCCGAGTGGTGCGGACACCGGTTCCCGGGTCAAACTGAAAGGAATGGGAGGTGCAGGCACAGGCGGTGGCCCCTCAGGGGATCTTCTGATTGAAATCACGGTGAAATCGCATCCGATCTTTAAGAGAAAAGGTGACGACATCTACCTTGATCTGCCGGTTACGTTCAGCGAGGCAGCGCTCGGGGCAAAGATCGAAGTCCCGACAATGGACGGCGTGGCATCGATGACATTGCCGCAAGGGACACAGGGAGGCCAGCGATTGAAGCTCTCGGGGAAGGGTTTCCCTTCACCAAAAACAGGGATAAG
>JALHSV010000127.1 GCA_022865525.1 Thermodesulfovibrionales bacterium | reverse complement strand
TAAGAAATATTTGGAAGGTTTCTACAGCCTTTTCAGGCTGGTATGATAAATAAAATTCATACCCTCGATCAAAAAGATCTAACTCTTGTTGAGAGGCGTACGTATTTATTGTAGCAAGACATATGACAAGAATGATCGAAGTTACTGCAGTTCCCACTTTTATACTCAAGACCTTTTTCATAATTTATAAAACCAAAATATCATCAGGTAATCAATATGATTATCAAATAGATTTTGATTCTTTATTTTCTTCAATAGGAATATGCTTTTCAGTGATTCTTCACACAATTGCTACATTTGGGTAGTCTGCAGAGAGTGATAGAAAGATAGGAAAGTCTTCTTCGAGGAAGGCTTTCCTACACATCTTCTCTTTGCCCGCCCTTTTGTTACTAATATCTAACACAGATAAAAGTCTGGGGTAGAAACCAAATGGGCAGGAAAATATTCTTCGGTGGAAGGTTTTCCTGCCCACTACCCCCCATTTCACTCCTATTCATAGATTACATATCTATGAGAGGGTTGCAATGAGATTCTTGCTATTTTTTATAAAAGTCTTGCTCTTTTGAAAATATTTTTGTCAATTATCGGTATGGGGGTATTGATTTTCAGAAGTAATCTACTGCAGGAAGGCTTGTTTTGAAGATCTCTGCTTCAGGAAGGATTGTTGCCTCTGATCATTTCACAGCCCTTCAATTAGCTTGTAATACTCCTTGAGAGTACGGATGGATGCCATCGTAGTTTGGAATAAGATCCAACTGAGAACAAGGATTCCTATTGTGAGGCCGATCTTCCATGCCCGCGTTGTTTGTGGACGAAACCAAATCAGGGGCAACGCCAGAGGCCCCACACAGCAGACTGCTATGATAATAAAGGATTTTCGGAAATACCATTGAGTCTTTTCCTCTGCAAAGCGTGGAGGGTTGGAGGCATTCAGAAACTCACCGCAGTGTTTACACTTTATCGCGTCGTCTTGAATTTCTTCAGCGCAGAAGGGACACTTTTTCATTATCATCTCCCTTGGTAGAACAATAATTATATCGATACCGTATTTTTCGGTTTTATGGAGAAATCATAGCACACCTCTGTTAAAAGCTCATCCTCCTTGAGGATGTGTTTGAGATAATCGGTCACGCTCAGCATTATAATTTTAGGCTTGCCTCTTTTACTTACCAAAAACCGCGTATTTTTCTTCTCTATCTCGTCCATGACCGAGCCAAAATGAACCCTAACTTCTCGAGCTGGCGAGCATCTTTTTATTTATAATCCATAATAGTAGATTATTTAACCTTAAAAGCCTCAGTCCCAATGAGTATGACTACAATTGCAGCAAGCACTGCCTTGAGAGTGGCAGCCAGAAAGCCGATAACAAATGCCTTGCCCCCAGCCTTTTTCAAGTCTTCAAACGCTATATTAAGACCAACACCTGCAAATCCTACAGCAAAGAAAATTTGCAGGAATTGTTTGCCAAAAATGGTTCGGTGATCCTCTGTGAAAACGCCAAACTCATTCAGAGTAACCATCGCAAAGAACCCAAGAATAAATAATGGAAACTTCTCCTTGACCACCTTCCATGTATTGATTTTTTCATGCCTGCCTTCAGTTTTTGCCTGTCTGATCACATAAAACCAGATGCAATAAATTACTACAAGCGGAATAAATCCAACCCTGACAATATTAATTATGTTTGCTGTCAGCAGTGAGTCATGTCCATACCATGTTGCAGCAGCAACGAGCTGGGCGGTATTAAGGATCGCGGTTCCAACCCATGCACCAAAGACCGGTTCTGACATCCCCAAAGCCTTACCAATATAGGGAAAGGTAAAGAGGGCTACGGTTCCAAAAAGGAGTATCGTCCCAACTGCATAGAAGAAGTCCCTCGGTTTGGCATTAACTACAGGGGCAACAGCAACAGCAGCGGAGACTCCGCATATTCCTGTCCCTGCAGCCATGACCCCCATAAGCCCATCATCCTGTTTCATTCTTCTGCCAATAATTGATACAAGAACTGTAGTGCCTACGATAAATATCAGAACTAATAAAAGAGCGAAAATACCAACTTTCAAAAGATTGGACCATAAATAGTAGCCGCCGAGAAGGACAATGCCGGGTTTAATAACTGGTCTTGCTATGACTGTTCCGGGTAAAATGAATTTTGGTAGTCCGATAGTATTTCTCAATAACATTCCGCCCAATAAAAGAACGGCTACATAGGTGAGCTGGAACTGTATCATCCTTTCGCCAAACCTGAATTTAAAAGGAATTTCTTTCGTAGCTGCAATAATTTCGTAATCTATTTTTTGAAGCAGATGCGGTTTCTTGGGCTTTTCCTTTATATCGCCATGTTCAAATGCACTGAGTTTCTCTTTATACTTTCCCTCACTTTTTGCCACGTATTCATCAAAGGGCAACAAGGGCTTACCCTCATTGAGATATGGCTTCAGAATCTTCTCACTTTCCTGATAGTCCTTCTGCCATTTATGTATGGATTGATCCCACTGAAGAGCTAACCAACCCAGTATTATGCAAAAAATGAACCCTGGAACGTATTTCATAACACCGCTATTTGTATCTGTCATGTATCACCCCCTGATTAAAAAAATAATGACGGAAATGTTTTAGGTGTGATGACCCCTGTCAGCCCGAGTATTACCGTTATTGCCGCCAATATCAGTACCCAGATATCTTCCTTTCTCTCAGCGGAAAAGACTTTTTTAGCCTTGTCTTCAAATTCCCTAATTTCTGCCATTTCATCCCTCCATTGACGATAAAAATATCAATTTCCTTCTATAACAATACTGATATCTCACTTAACGACGAGCACCGGCACAGGTGAATGTTCAATAAGTCTTGCTGTAGCACTTCCAAAGGCAAATTTCTTTGCACCATGCTTTCCATGAGATGCAGCTATTATCATATCTGCGCCTTCTCTTTTTGCAAC
>JALHSV010000126.1 GCA_022865525.1 Thermodesulfovibrionales bacterium | reverse complement strand
CATTCCGATGTAGACTTTGAAAGACTGAGAAGGATTAGTAATCGCCCCCTGCCCCCCTTTAGAAAGGGGGGGTAAGGGGGGATTTGATTCCTTGTTCAATGCTTCTTCCAGAGCCTTTGCCTGGGCTTTTGTGATATCGAATATCGGGGATTTACCGCCAATTTGACTATACATCTTTTCAGTTTTTTTTGAACGGATCGTTGATATAAGCCATGCAAGGGGTTTCTGCATGAAAGGAGGTCCAAGCCGTATAATCTGCCTGTCCGAGAAAAGGTTATAGAGGAACGGTTTTACAGCCCGCAGTGAATCAGGTCCCCCGAGATTGAGAAGGATAACGCCTATCATCATACGGGATACTATTACCTTCTTCTTCCATAGGTATGAACAGCTTCAACCATCGCTATAACATTCTCCACGGGTGTCTGAGGCAGAACACCGTGACCAAGATTAAAGATGTGACTTTTTGCAGTTTCACCTTTCCATAAAATATCCTTAACTCTTTCTTCCAGTTTTTCCTTCGGAAGAAAGAGCGCACATGGGTCAAGATTCCCCTGGATGGTGATTTTCTTGCCGAGTTTCTTGATCGCATCCGCGATGTCGACTCTCCAGTCAACGCCGATCACATCTGCACCGGAATTTTTCACTTCTTTCAGTATGCCCGCACAGTTATTGACAAAGTAAATGACCGGTACCCGCTCCTTTTTTATCTCGGAAATGACTTTTTTGACATACGGGAAGGCAAATTTTTTATAGTCAACCGGCGCAAGAATCCCTGCCCATGAATCAAAGACCTGAACTGCCTGTGCTCCTGCCTTTATCTGGAATGAAAGATACGATATGAGCATGTCGGTGAGCTTTTCCATGAGATAATGGAAGACCGGACTATTCTGGAACATCATCTTTTTTGTATGTAAAAAATTCTTTGATGTTCCGCCTTCGATCATGTAGGTGGCTAAGGTAAACGGTGCGCCCGAAAACCCTATGAGAGGAACTTTATTCTCCAGTTCCTTTCGCAGGATCCTGATGGTATCAAAAATAAAAGGCAGATCGTCTTCAACATCAGGAATAATCAGTTTCTCGACAGAAGTTTTACTCCGTATGGGTTCACTGAGAACAGGACCTTCCTTGTCAGAGAATTCCAGCCGCATCCCCATGGCTTCAAGCGGAATCAGGATGTCGGAAAAAAGGATTGCTGCATCTACCCCGAGAATATCAACTGGCTGAAGCGTCACTTCCGCAGCAAGTTTCGGGTTTTTGCAGAGCGTGAGAAAATCGATGTTGGACCGCACAGTCTGATATTCGGGGAGATATCTCCCTGCCTGACGCATGAGCCATACAGGAGTATACTCCACTTCTTCACCACGGCATGCTCTCAGAAACGTATCGTTCATAATTCCCTCCATCAAAAGACAGTATATAGTAAACAGTAGGTAGTTGACAGGAATACTCGAAGACAATCATTAGCAAGGCGACATTCCTATCACTTTCTGTCATTGCGGCTTGTCCGCAATCCTTCTGATTTTTCAGAAAGATTCCCGACAAGCGGGAATGACATCAATATTGCACTACTTACAGACATCTTAGTAAATCCTTTTATAATCATTTATCACTATCTACTTTCTACTGTCTACTTTTCTTAGTTTTTTTGGTTTGTATCCGCAAAATGGTTCTTCCTCGAGGTAATCCCCGTGAACAGCATATGCCCTCGCACGGCATCCGCCACAGACCGTCACATATTCGCATGAGCCACACTTGCCCTTGTATTTCTTAAAATCGCGGAGTTCTTGAAACAGTGAGGAATTTTCCCATATGTCCCTG
>JALHSV010000125.1 GCA_022865525.1 Thermodesulfovibrionales bacterium | reverse complement strand
TTCGAAATTAAGGAAAAAAACACTCTTGAAATAATTTCTCTCTGATATGTTGGCAGCACAGAGTATTCGAGCGGATTTTTTTGCCGATAGTCGATTTCATATAATTAACAAATAAATGAGGCAAAAACCTCGGAGGTCCCGATGGATATCGGGACCGAGAATGAGCGAGAATACTGTGTACTGCCTCATGCAAAAAAATGTAATGAGCATTATTGACCATAAAAAACGAGATGCCCAAAAAGTTGAACAGATGTTTTCGGGCATCGGTCCCCGTTATGACCTCCTGAACCATGTCCTCAGCCTCGGTCTTGATATCGGATGGCGGAAAAAAGTTGCACGGGAGACAGGGGGAATGAACTGCCAGAGCATTCTTGATGTCTGCACAGGCACCGGAGACATGGCTCTTGAACTGTCCAGATTCTGGAAGGGAAAGGCCCACATTGAGGGCTTAGATTTTTCACGCGAGCTTCTCGAAAGAGCTCGAAAAAAAACCAGGGAATCGAATCTGGAGAGTGCGATAACATTTAGGGAGGGAAATGTTGAAATGCTTCCTTATCCTCATGAACAGTTTGATGCAGTCACCATTGCCTTTGGCTTGAGAAATATCAAGAATAGATTAAAAGCATTAAAAGAATTTTATCGCGTTGCAAAACCAGAATCCTGCTTTGTCTGTCTTGAATTCAGCCAGCCAGGAAACACTTTCTTCTCTGCTGTCTATTCCTTATATCTCATGAAGCTTGTACCCCTTGTTGCGCAACTGTTTGGATCAGACCCCGCTGCATACCGATATTTAGGCGATACAATAAAAGATTTTCCAAGTCCCTCAGACCTTGCCAATCTGATCACCTCTGCCGGATGGAAAGCTGTTTCTTATGAAACATTGGCAGGAGGAATAGTGACAATTCACAAGGGAATCAAATCCGGAGGATGAGTAACCTTCTATGCCACTCCTGACATTAAGGGATCTTGCAATATCATTCAGTTCAGGCAGCAGTGCCATAAAAGTAGTTTCCGGTCTCAACCTTGAAATTGAAGAAGCTCAGGTATTTGGTCTTGTCGGCGAAAGCGGTTGCGGGAAAAGCCTGACAGCCCTTTCTATCATGGGAATCCTCCCTCATAATGCCTTTACAGAGGGAGAAATACTCTTTAAGGGAAATAACCTGCTCAGAATTGATAAGGAATCCATGAGGAGACTGAGGGGAAAAGAACTGTCAATGATATTTCAGGAACCAATGACCTCTCTCAATCCGGTGCTCACCATTGGCTATCAGGTTGCAGAAGTCCTTATGACCCATTTAGGCATGAGAAAAAATGCAGCGATGGGAAAGACTACAGAACTCTTACGGGCGGTGAAAATTCCCTCTCCTGAGATCAGGATACATGAATATCCGCACCAGATGTCCGGTGGCATGAGACAGAGGGTCATGATCGCCATGGCAATAGCCTGTAATCCTTCCCTCCTGATTGCGGATGAGCCGACAACAGCCCTTGATGTCACGATTCAGGCACAAATACTCGATCTGCTCAGAAGCCTCAGGCAGCAGAGAAACATGGCTGTCCTGCTGATAACCCATGATATCGGGGTTATTGCTGAAAATGCTGATGTAGCTGCTGTCATGTATGCAGGAAGGATTGTCGAACTGTCACAGGTTATGAATATCCTCAATACCCCGAAACATCCGTATACCATGGGACTCCTGGATTCACTTCCGAAACAAAAAGGGATACCGTTGAAACCCATCCCAGGCTCTGTGCCAAGACCGGATAAGCTTCCGCCGGGTTGCAAGTTTTCAGACAGATGCCGGTATGTGATTCCTGATTGCCGGAGCAAGGAACCTGGTCTCAGGGAAATCACTGCAGGCCAGTTTGCGCGGTGTATACGTTCAGAGGAGATTGAGTGGGTATCATCGATATAATCGCGCTCAGGAAATATTACCCGGTCAAGAGAAAGGCTTTTGCAAAACAGGAATGGCTGAAGGCTGTTGATGGAGTAACTTTCTCCATAAAAGATGGCGCTGTCTTTGCCCTGGTGGGGGAGAGCGGCTCCGGGAAATCAACAGTTGCAAGGCTTGTCCTCCGCTTGATCCAGCCTACATCAGGGCAGATTCTTTTTCGGGGTGGAGATATTCAGATGTTCAGAGGAGCATCCCTGCGTGAATTCAGAAAATCAGTCCAGATAATATTTCAGGACCCCTTTGCATCATTAAATCCGAGAATGACTGTCTATGACACCATATCAGAGCCCCTGAAAATACATAAAATGTGCGAGAAGACGGAGCTGAAGGACAAAGTCGTCAATCTGCTGAACAGTGTAGGGCTTCAGGCTGAAGTCTTACATCATTATCCCCACGAATTCAGCGGTGGCCAGAGGCAGAGGATATGCATTGCGAGGGCACTTGCCGTCTCTCCGAAGCTATTGGTAGCTGATGAACCACTTTCAGCCCTTGACGTATCCATTCAGGCGCAGATCCTGAATATTTTGCAGGACCTGCAAAGTCAATCGCATATCTCCTTCCTTTTCATAAGCCATGACCTGAGGGTTGTTCAGTATTTCAGTGATGAGGTAGCTGTCATGTATCTCGGGAAGATAGTTGAACACGCACAAACTGAGGAGCTTTTCAGTAATCCCCTGCATCCGTATACCGATGAACTGCTCATGTCTGCTCCGAAGATAAAACCGGGAGGTAAGAAAAGAGAAATTGTGAAAGGCGATGTTCCCAGTCCGATCAATATCCCTCCCGGCTGTCCTTTCCATCCCAGATGCCCGAAACGGTTTGATCCATGTGATACGTTTATTCCGGAATTAAAGGAGATAACGGGCAGGTTTGTCTCGTGCCATTTGTTTTCATAATCACGCATTGGTTGCGCTTGACTTCCCTTCATACGTGATGTATTTTTAACGGACATGAAAAACCGACTCATAGAACTCATTATTGAAAAAGCCTTCAGATACAGTGAAGAGCCTGTTTTCAAGCTTGTCTCAGGCAGGATGAGCAATTACTATTTCGACTGCAAGGCTGTCACGTTACATCCGGAGGGCATCTGCCTCATAGGAAATCTTCTCTTTGATCTCGTCAAAGACCTTGATGTAAAAGGTATCGGCGGTCTCACGCTCGGGGCTGACCCGATAGCGTTCTCAGTAGCATACACTTCATATCTCAAGGGAAGGCCTGTTGAGGCATTTGTAGTCCGTAAAACGGCAAAACCCCACGGAACAATGCAGTGGATCGAGGGTAATATAAAAAAAGGAGATAAGGTCGTTATTGTTGATGATGTAATCACGACCGGGAAATCCACAATCGAGGCGATCACGAGATCAAAGGAAGCGGGACTCGATATAGTCAAAGTAATCGCTCTCATCGACAGACAGGAAGGCGGCAAAGAAGCTGTAGAGGCATCCGGATATAAACTCGATTCAATCATCACGCGTGAAGAAGTCATGGAACTTTACAAAAAAAAGAACGCGTGAAGGCAGGGTGTGGCATTTGAGCGGATTTTTTTGCCGATAGTCGAAGAGCGTAATTTGATAAATGAAGAGGCAAAAGCCTCGGAGTCCATCCGCCGAAGGCGGAGCGGACGAGAATGAGCGAAAATGTCATGCCCTGCCTAATCACATATCTATTTCATTCCTCCTCAGCAGCCCATAATCTCGGATCGAGTGCATCCCTGAGGCCTTCACCAACAAGGTTATAGCTTAAAACCGTTATCAGTATGGCTAACCCTGGATACAGGGATAACCACCATGCAATTTCTATGTTGTCCTTCCCTGCAGTCAGGATATTTCCCCAGCTCGGATCAGGCGGCTGCACGCCGAGTCCGAGGAACGAAAGGCCTGACTCGGTAAGAATTGCACCTGCTACGCCAAAGGTTGCAGCGACAAATACCGGCGAAAGGGCATTCGGCAGAATATGCCTGACTATTAATCTTTTATTCCTCATACCGAGAGCCCTTGCAGCATCAACAAAGTCACGTTCTTTGAGTGTCAGGAACTCTGCCCTCACAAGCCGTGCGACATCCATCCATCCTGTTACGCCTATAACAGCCATGATCGTAAAGATATTCGGTTCAAGGATTGCGATAACCGCAAGGATGAGAAAGAATGTCGGGAATGCAAGCATGATATCGACAAACCGCATGAGTATTGCATCCACCCGGCCTCCATAAAAACCTGCGATGGAACCCAGAATGATGCCGATCATGATTGCAATGCCGACTGCAACAAACCCAACCTTGAGGGAAACCCTGCTCCCCCAGATAATTCTTGATAAAAGATCCCTTCCCAGTTCGTCTGTGCCGAGCAAGTGTGCTTTGTCAGGAGGTGAAAGGACATTATATACATCAATCGATGTCGGATCATATGGCGCAATAACCGGGGCAAGGAGGGAGCTGGTAATAAGTGCAAAAACAACGACCGCACCTATGACAGACAGTTTGTTTCTTGTAAACCGTTTACCTATGACCCACAAAAGTCTCATTTTTTACCCGCTGTCTCTTGTCTCTTATCCACTGTCTACTTCCTACTTCCCGGCTCTTACTCTTGGATCGACCAATGCATATGAAATATCAGCAATCAGATTACCAAACAGCGTCAGGATTGCTCCTATCACGAGAATCCCCATAATGGTCGGGTAATCCCTTGCCATGGTTGATGCATAGAAAAGCTGACCCATGCCTGGAATTGCAAAGATTGTCTCGAATATCACTCCCCCTCCAATAAGTCCGGGGACAGATAGGCCGAGAATCGTAACGATCGGCATCAATGCATTCCTGAACGCATGGCGGAAAATAACCTTTGATTCCTTCAGCCCTTTTGCACGGGCAGTTTTGATGTAGTCCTGCCGTATCACCTCGAGCATGCTTGAACGGCTGTAGCGGCTTAACCCGGCGATTCCCCCGAATGCAGATATCCCGACAGGGAGAATGAGGTGCCTGATCCAATCCAGCAATCTGTCAAAAGGCCCCATTTCCGAAACATCAATGCTCTGGATCCCTGATATCGGAAGGATTCCCATGTTAACCCCGAAGAGGATCATAAGCAGAAGTGCAAGCCAGAATGCTGGCGTTGAAAAGCCGATAAAGACAAATACCGTCGACAGTTTATCAAACAGTGAGTATTGTTTTGTTGCAGAAAGGATACCTATCGGGATTGCGATTACGAATATGATGAGCATCGAAAGAATATTGATGGTCAGGGTTATCGGAATACGCTCGGCAATCTTGTCCAACACTTTCCTCCCGTCAACAAAAGATTTACCGAAATCAAGTTTCACAAACCTTGCGATCCAATTTAGATATTGGACATGGAGCGGCTTGTCCAGGCCGTAGAGTTTTTTCAGATTCTCCTTTGCCTGCGCCGTTACCTTCAGAGACATTTCTGTCTGAACCTCAACAGGATTGCCGGGTGCAAGGTGGATGACCGTGAAGGTAATAAGGGTAATTCCAAAGATGAGAGGGATCATGAGAAGCAGTCTCTTTGTCAGGTATGAAAACATTATGTATTATAAGGTATGGAGATAAAGGTATCAAAAATAAGGAGTAGGTATGGCTAAATACACTGCGAAAATTGATGAGGATACACGTCAGAGAATTCTTGCCCTGCCAAGGAGCGTGAAATTCTCTGCATTCATGCGAAAGGCAATGATTGTCTTTGTTGACGAACTTGAGAAAGACCCGGACTTGCAGCCGGAAAATTTCATCATCACCCGCACAGCCCGGAAAGATGTATCCGACAGAAAAAGAACATAACGGCGCGGGGAAAAGCAGGGTACTGATAACCTGTGCAAAGGGGATAACGCATTTTCTCAAGGAAGAGCTCGTTCATTTGGGTTTCCCCATACTATCAGAAACAATCGCAGGGATAGCAACCGAGGGGACGATCGATGATACCCTCAGGCTTAATCTTCTCCTCCGCACAGGACATCGGGTTCTCTTTCTTATCAGGGAATTCACTGCGCATAATGCCGACGCCCTTTATCGTGCAGTGTCGGAAATAGCCTGGGAGAAGTATATATCCCAGGATGAATATATCTGCGTTACATCCACTGTGGATAACCCGAGCATCAGGGACTCACGCTATGCCAATGTAAAATGCAAGGATGCAATTGTGGACAGGATCAGGGAAAAGACCGGAAAGCGTCCTGATTCAGGTCCTGATCAGGATAAAGCCGTAGTAAACCTCTACTGGAAGGAAGATCTTTGCTCCCTGTATTTTGATACCACAGGGGAACCACTCTCCCGGCGCGGGTACAGAAAGATTCCCATGACGGCACCCATGCAGGAGACCCTTGCTGCTGCCGTTATTAAGGCGTCAGGATGGAATGGCAGCACCCATTTCATTAATCCCATGTGCGGCAGCGGCACCCTTGCCATTGAGGCTGCACTGTTAGGGTTGAACAGGGCTCCCGGGATCCTGAGGAATAATTTCGGATTCATGCATATCAAGGGATTTAACAAGCCGCTCTGGAACGATCTGCGTGCCCAGGTAAAAAGAGAGGCGAAAAAGACCCTCAACTGCAGGATTATTGCAACTGATATGAGCAGAGAAGCTGTCGAGGCTGCAAAGAACAATGCCGCGACTGCGGGAGTTGAGCATCTGATTGAATTTGCTGTATGTGATTATGCAGAGACCGGGGTACCTGACGGGAAGGGGATTGTAATGCTCAACCCGGAATACGGAGCAAGAATGGGCAAGATCCAAGAGCTTGAAAGTATGTACAGTGGAATCGGCGATTTCTTTAAGCAGAAGTGCAGGGGATACACAGGGTATATCTTCACGGGGAATCTTGAACTGACAAAGAAGGTGGGGTTGAGGGCAAAACGGAGGGTTCAATTTTTCAACAGCGGGATAGAATGCCGCCTTCTCGAATACCAGTTGTACGAAGGCAGCAGAAAGCAGAGAAATTCAGAAAGTGGAAACAGAGTTCAGAAATAATGATTGATGAGCAGCGAGGTTCGTCACATGACGAAAAACGATGAATATGATTCAACCCAAACACTTGTGATAGTCTGGACAGATTTTCACATTCTTCGTGAAGCAGAGAGTTTCAAAACAAGCCTTCCAGAAGCAGATTGTTACTGATAATTGTCATTTTTTTTGTTATCGTCAGATGCAATATTTGCAAGTGCTATTTGCATCATATGAAAAGCGACCGATGCTTGTCTTTATGGAATAAATGAGCGTAAGAGAAAAAATGTCCTGCCACTATCTTATTTTTTTGAC
>JALHSV010000124.1 GCA_022865525.1 Thermodesulfovibrionales bacterium | reverse complement strand
TGGCGTCTGTTTTTATGGACAGGTATCTTGGGTTGGTAGTTTTGATTGCGATATGTGCTATGGCTTTTCCTTTCGGATATCAGTACCTGCACGGGTCGAACATAGAATGGATTTTTCTCGCAGTTATTCTGTCTTTCATCCTTGGCAGTTTTTTGTTTTTTGGCCTGCGCATCGGACAGCATATTAAACACCTATCGGATCTGTACCATTATTTTCATATCTATCGCAACGAGAGGGGCACGATAGGAAAAGCATTGCTTCTATCGGTATTGGTGCAGTTCTCAGGGTTCTCAGCGGTATACATCCTTGCGCTCGGATTGGGACAGCATATCCCGTTCCTCTCGCTTTTAATCTACCTGCCGCTCATCATCCTTGTTGCGATGATTCCCATATCTATTTCCGGATTGGGAGTTAGGGAAGGGGCTTTCGTGCTTTTTTTTGGTTTCATCGGTGTAAAGCCTGACGCTGCTGCTGCAATTTCCTTGTCCTGGTTTATATCAGCCTCGGCCGGCAGTCTTATCGGTCTGATCGAATATCTAAAGTATAAAAAAGAAACGAACACCGGAACAGTTCAATAGCGTCAATGAGGAGGAACGATGTTTCTTTATCTTGTACAGCATGCGGATGCCAAGAAGGAAGAAGAGGATCCTTCGAGATCATTATCCGAAAAAGGCATTCAGGACATTGCACGAATCGCAGCCTTGCTGCTGTGCGGGAATTCAGAGAAGAATATCGTTGCCTTCAGGATGGCCGGAGTCGTCTGCCTGAAAAGAGACGATGCAGGGGTATGGTCTTTACAGTGGATGCTGACACCTGAGATTGTTCTTGGTGAAAAGGGAATAGGGTATTCTTGTGATAGTCTGTAAGGGAGAACTGAATTGAAACTGAAATTCCTTGGCGGGGCAAGAACCGTCACCGGTTCCTGCTTTTATATCGAGTGTAACCAACTCAAGATCCTCGTTGACTGCGGTCTGTACCAGGGGGAAAATTCAGATGAAATTAACAGGACACCCTTTGACTATAAGCCTGAAGACATTGATTGTATTTTCATCACTCACGCACATCTCGACCATTCCGGTATGCTTCCCAGAGTGGTGAGAGATGGGTTTAAAGGCAAGGTTGTCACAACACCGGCAACAAGAGATCTCCTCGAGATCATGCTTTATGATGCTGCACAGATACAGGAAAACGATGCAGCATGGCAGACAAAAAAGGCTATCAGAGCCGCAAAGATTCCGGTTTTGCCGCTCTATACCGTTGAGGATGTAAAAAAAGCACTTCCTCTTTTTGAGGTGAAACCCTATGACACGATTTTTCACCTTGGGAACGGTATCAAATACCGTTTTTTGGACGCCGGCCATATCCTTGGTTCCGGAACCCTTGAAGTCTGGTTTCAGGACAGCGGGGAAGAAAAGAAAATGGTATTCTCCGGTGATATTGGCAAAAAAGGCAATCCCATTATCAGAGACCCATCTGCGCCTATTGAATCAGATTTCATCGTTATGGAATCAACATATGGTAACAGGCAGCATAAGCCATTAAAAGACAGCATTGATGAGCTGGTGCAGGCAATCAAAATGACGTTCAGGAAAGGCGGCAATGTTTATATCCCGTCATTCGCCGTTGGCAGGACGCAGGACCTGCTCTATATCCTGAACAACCTTGTGAGAGAGAAAAGACTTCACGATATTCATGTATATCTTGACAGCCCCCTTGCTGAAGAGGCAACAAAAGTGTATCTGGCACACCCTGAAGTATTCGATGAAGAAGCAGTAAAGAGATTTTCGGTGGATGGGATGAGCGATTCTTTAAAACTGCATTTTGTACAGAGTGTCCAGGAGTCTATAAATCTGAACAAAATAAAATCCGGCATTATTGTTATCGCCGGAAGCGGAATGTGTGAAGGTGGAAGGATAAAGCATCACCTGAAGCATAATTTGTGGAGGCACGAATGCAGCATCATATTTGTCGGATATCAGGGGAAAGGTACGTTGGGAAGGCAGATTGTTGATAGGGAAAAATTTGTAAACATACTTGGCGACGAGATAGCAGTCAGGGCGTCTGTGTATACCATTAATGGTTTTTCAGCACATGCAGATCAGGCAGAGCTTATTGATTGGCTTTCGTGCTTCAAAAATTCACCCAAAGTATTCATTGTGCATGGTGAGGAAGAAACGGCGGTTTCATTTGGTGAATTGGTAAAAGAAAAATTCAGGTTTCAGACACATGTGCCTGAAAAAGGCGAGGTTTTTGATCTATAGCAATAACCGTATTATATTGCCTGAAGTGTGAGGGAACCTTGCAAGCCCTGTATGCATCCCGTAAAATATCTCCACATGAACATTGAAATCCTCAGATCTATCGGCAGAAGGCTTCTCAGAGAAATCCCGTCAGGTAAAAAAATCTCCAAAGATGCTATTGGGATTGGAGCATCAGGCGACAAGACGTATCCTATCGATAAAATGGCAGAAGATATCATTCTCTCCGGCCTTGAACGTTCAGAAGAAGGCTTGACGATCATCTCGGAAGAAGTTGGAATCAGGGATATCAAAGGTGGAGGCACAATAGTATTAATCGATCCTGTTGACGGCAGCAGGAATGCTATTTCGGGAATACCGTTTTACTGCACCTCGATTGCCGTCGCAGAGGGAAACTCAGTCGGGGATATTTATCTTTCTTATGTCCTGAACCTTATCAACGGTGACGAGTTCTGGGCAGAGAAGGGCGAGGGGGGGTTCTTAAATGGGGAGAGAATTGTCACCCAAAAAGACGATATCTTTTATCTTACTGCATATGAAGCGCAGTCCCCGGCCAAAGACGTCCCAATTATCATTCCTTTGCTCTCGGAATCGAG
>JALHSV010000123.1 GCA_022865525.1 Thermodesulfovibrionales bacterium | reverse complement strand
CCTCGAGGGGGGAGGGCAGGGGTGGGGGTGCTCTCTGCTCTTTGCTCTCTGCTTAGGCAGTTGAGCGCCTTAGCAAGATTGATTGCAGTCAACTTTTTGCCTATGCCTGATTCTCCTGCAAACAAATACGACGATGGTATCCTGGACCGTTCGATCGTTTTCAGAAGAATACGTATCGCCCGGTCTTGCCCGATAATATCTCGTAAAGCCATTATGAACCTAATACCCCGCTGATTATATGGATGATGCTCCTGTGAATCTCATCTATACCGGCTGTCACAGAGATCAATTTTATTCTTCCGGGTTCCTTGGCAGCAAGCATGTGATATCCGTTCCTCACCCGCTCGTGGAATGGGACATCCTCAAGTTCCAGTCTGTCTGTTTTATTGATGCCTCTGTTCCTCTTTAACCCTGTCTGTACGTCAAGGTCAAGAAGCAGGGTGATATCAGGTCTCAGTCTGCCGGTCGCAATCAGGTCAATTGAATCGATCAGCTGTAAATCAAGCCCTCTCCCGTACCCCTGATAGGCAAGAGTCGAATCGGTAAACCTGTCTGTTATGACAAAGGCTCCTCTGTCCAGTGCAGGCATAATAACTTCCTGTATGTGCTGCGCCCGGGATGCGTTATAAAGCAACAGTTCGGTGAGAGCAGACATCTCCTTATGTTCAACGGAAAGCAGAACCTCCCGAATCTTTACACTGATTTGGGTGCCGCCTGGTTCTTCGGTGAGAATGACGTCGGCCCCTTTTTCCCTCAGATAGGTATACAAGAGTTTTGCCTGTGTTGATTTCCCTGTCCCTTCAATCCCTTCAAATGAGATGAATGTACCTTTCATGCGGAACGGCCTTTCAGCGAATTCCCCAGTTCGGACACTATCCGAAAAATCTTTTCTGTTTCCCCAATGTTCCTCGACCCTGTCCCACAGGACGGCGTTAATAAAATCTGAGATAGAAGAAGGTCAGCAGGCATGGACTTTGATAACAGTTCAAGGCCCCTCTCAAATCGTTGCTTTACTGATTCCAAATTTTCATCCTGTATGGCTTCTGTTGTTGGCACAATGCCCCAGGCAAGGTACCCGCCGTTTTTTAAAAATTCCGTAAATTCCGCGGGATAGAGCGAGATTGTTTCGACATAGTCATATGCATCAAAGCTTATGATACTGACGTTGCTGCTGATGACAAGCGGCCAGTCAGCCTTGCTGCAGCAATGAATTCCGGCAATGCCTGCAGCATCCTTAATAACATCCGATGTCTCCCGGAGCAGTCGCAGCGCTTCCTCCGGGGCAACCCCGATAAAGCTTGATGTGCCGAGTGCCGAGAGAACGGGTTCATCAATGAAGATGATTACCCTGTCGGCATAGTGCTTCAAAGTCTCGATCTGCCACCTGATTTTTGCCTTCAGGAGCATGAGGGCAATCTCTCGCAATTCTTCATCAAAATAGATCAGTCTTCCAAGAGAGTCCTTGAGTCCAAGGGTGAATGTCAGCGGTCCGGTAACATGTCCTTTGAGGAATTGAAAGTGCCTGTCCTTTACTGTATGCATGAAAGCATGAAGCCCCCTTGCATGAGTTTCAGAGATGGTCAGCTTCATATCTTCCGAATAGGTTTCATAAAATCTTGTAAGGTCATCACCATCCCTTTCTATCCATATTGTCTCTCTCTTTTCGTCGACCTTGAGAAATGGCATGCCTTCGGAAAACTGGGGTATCATGAATTCACGGAACGATAATCCGGGCAGTTGCGGCCAGAAGGGTATATCAAAGGTATCAAGCACAAGTCTGCATGCTTCATACGGGTCTGTATGGGGAAGACTGCCGATGCCGGTTGTTACAAAGGGTATAAACATTTTTAGCCTTCTTTTCCTATGAACTTGTCAGGGTCCCGTAAAGGGGCACAAAATTACCCGGCGTCGTTCGCGCGAAAGCGGGAATCCGGAAAGACCGGTTTCCTGCTTCTGTAGGTATGATGGTTAAACGTCGGTTTAAGAATATCAGATCGACGATATGAAAACAAACAGGGCGAAGTATGTGAATACTCTGCCCTGCCTGTTTGTGCCTATATATATAAAGTAAATTCTCTATTTGCTCTTTCTTCTCTGGAACTTCATCTTTTTTCTGAGCTTGTCGTGTTTGTGCTTGCTCATTTTCATTTTGCGCCATTTTTTTACGTTTCCCACTCATCCACCTCCCTCTCAAAAAACAGTAGTAAGCAAACAGAAGCCGGTATACAGGATATGGTAAAAATTTTTTCTATCTCCTATCTCCTGCCTACTGATCGCTGGTTGCTATATTCTCTGGCCTGATCCATAAAAGCTTCAAGCTGTATCTCTATGGTAGGGGATTCGGACCCGTCATATGGTATGCTGATGCATGGGGTGCCATAGTCCCTCGTGATCCCTCGCAACAATGCTGTAACAATAGTCCCCGGCATGCACCCAAACGGCATTGCATTGACAATCCCCGATGTTCCTCTTTCAATAAGATCGATGCATTTCCCCACGCTTAAAATAGTCTCACCTTCAAATGAGCTATGCACATACGGTGAAGCCTTCTCAAGTATTTCCTTTGTTTCCGGTTCATGCAGGGTTTTCAGAAAGCCTCTGAAATACCGCCCGTATTTGTGCTCAATTCTCTTCTGAAAGAACTTTTTTATGAGAAAATTAATAATAGCAGACTTGTCTTTTTTTAACAATGCTTTCCTCAGTCCAACCAGATTGACATAATAGACCCATTCTTCCACCGGTGCGAGCCATACCTCGCCGCCCAATGCCTCGATCTTTCTCACAAGATTCTCATTGGAGAATCTGTGGGACCTCACAAACATTTCGCCGATAATCCCTATGCAAGGTTTCTTATCCTCATACCTCGCAAGATGCTCGAATTCCTTCCTCATGTCACAGAGGACAGCTTCAATATTGTTCCCGTTGGTTTTTCTGAGGGCTTGATAGAGTTTCTGAACATAT
>JALHSV010000122.1 GCA_022865525.1 Thermodesulfovibrionales bacterium | reverse complement strand
GGTTATGCCTTTGGCATGCAGGCTGGTGCAGAGCTGACCTTGATGGAGAACAGGTTCGTCCCTGCAAGGTTTAAGGACGGTTATGGACCGGTCGGCGCATGGTTCCTCTTTTTCAAGGCAAAAGCAACTGACAGCTATGGTGAAGACTATTGCACCAATAAAGAGTACTTCGACGATGCAGTTGCCAGATATGGAAACTATGCAAAGAATATGGGTACCGCCATCAGAAACCACCTCATGATGAGGGCCATGAAGGATGGGAAAGGGCCGATCCTTATGCAGACCCCTGCAGCTCTGGCAGATATCTCCAAGGCCATGAAAGAGAAGCTCGGTGAAAAAGAAGGTGCCAAGCAGATCAAGCACCTCGAGGCAGAGGCATGGGAGGACTTTCTTGACATGGCTATCGGACAGGCATCTCTCTGGGCGGCAACTAATGTTGAGCCTGATAAGGTCCCTTCCGAGATTATGCCAACAGAGCCGTATCTCTTAGGTTCACACGCCGGCTGCGCAGGGTTCTGGGTAAGCGGACCTGGCGATCTTCCGGGCACACCGGAACATTACAGTTGGGGATATAACAGAATGTCTACCGTACCTGGTCTCTTCATGTCAGGTGACGTTGTCGGTGCATCCGGTCATAAGTTCTCATCAGGTTCCCATGCTGAAGGAAGAATGGCAGCCAAGGCTGCATTAGCATACATCCTCGACAATGCGGACTATAAGCCATCACCCAAATTGTCCCTTGATGAGATTGCGGCTGAACTCTATCTGCCGTTTGAGGTCTATGAGAAATACAAAGTCTATACAACCGATCCCACTATCAACCCCAACTACATCGGCCCGAAGGCGCTTCAGGCAAGACTGATGAAGATCGCCGATGAATACTTTGGCGGTTGCGCGACATGGTATATGACCTCAAAGACCATGCTCGATGCAGGCTTAGAGAAGCTTGAGATGCTCAAAGAGGATTGCAACAAGATGGCAGCAGCCAACCTCCATGAGCTCTTAAGGTGCTTTGAGAACTATCACAGGATTCTGTCGGTCGAGGCGCATGCTCGCCACATCCTCTTCAGGGAAGAGTCAAGGTATCCTGGCTACTACTACAGAGGTGATTTCAACAAGATCGATGACGATAACTGGAAGTGCTTTACCAATTCCAAGTTCAATGCAGAGAACAACACCTGGGAGTTCAAGAAAGTACCATACGTTCAGATGTACCCATAGTTATTTAAGGGATGGGGGAGGGTAAAACCTCCCCCACTTTTTTAGATATCCCGTAAAAGATTTTTGTTGACAAGTGTGCTATAATGTTTCCCGTCTGGCTGAGTAAGTTACAAAGAGATGGTTATTTTTTCGGGTATAACCCTCTCTTTATGACTTACTGCCCTAAAGGAGGGTCACTATGGCAGAAAATAAGAAAGTTCTTGTAATCGGAGGCGGTATAAGCGGTCTCACAACTGCTGTAGAAGCAGCAGAAGCAGGGCTTGAAGCTTATATCGTAGAGAAAAACCCATATCTTGGCGGCAGGGTAGCACAGATTAATAAATATTTTTGGAAACTCTGTCCCCCGAACTGCGGTCTCGAGATACAGTTCAAGAGGATCAAAAACAATCCGCGGGTAACCATGTATACGCTTGCTGAAGTAGAAAGCATCAGCGGGGAAGAAGGGAATTTCGATGTCAAACTGAAACTCAATCCCCGGTATGTAAACGACAAATGCGTGGGATGCGATGCCTGTGCTCAGGCATGCCCGTCTTACAGAAGTAATGACTTTAATTTTGGAATGAACAAGACAAAGGCTGCATACCTGCCCTTTGAACAGGCGTTTCCGTTCAAGTATGTCATTGACGGCGCGACCTGTCCCAAGGACTGCATGAAACCCTGCCTTGAGGCATGCAAATATGCTGCAATCGATCTTGATATGAAACCTGAGACAATCAGCCTGAAGGTAGGTGCGGTTGTTCTGGCTACAGGCTGGAATCCTTATGACATGAACAAGCTTGATATTCTTGGGGCTGGTAAAATGCAGAATGTTATAACAAATATGATGCTGGAAAGGTTAGCATCAGTCGATGGTCCCACACAAGGCAAGATTGTCCGTCCTTCTGACGGGAAAGAAGTAAAAAATATTGCATTTGTCCAGTGTGCGGGTTCGAGGGATGAAAACCACCTGAAATATTGTTCATACATCTGCTGCCTGGCTTCTTTAAAGCATGCGATGTATATGAGAGAACAATATCCTGATTCAAAGGTCCGGATTTTTTATATAGATATCAGGACTCCCGGACTCTATGAAAACAGATTTTACTGGAAGATAAAGGATGACCCAAACGTCATCTTTACAAAAGGTAAGGTCGCAGGGATTACTGAAGATGCCGCCACAAAAGATGTGACTGTTGAGGTCGAAGATATTTACGGAGCAGGCAAGATAAAGGTGACATTCGACATGGTCGTCCTTGCAACCGGAATGGAGCTGACGACTAAAGGCTCCAAGGTCGGCACTGATATCTCATATACACCTGACGGGCTCGTGGATGATGCAGCACTGAAGAAAGGAATTTATGCAGTGGGAACATTAAAGAGCCCTGCTGACGTTGCAAGATCAGTTCAGGATGCTACTGGTGCAGTAATCAAGTGCATCCAGAGTGTGAATAGGAGGTAGGGATGGATAAAAAATTCGGTGTATATATCTGTAAAGGCTGTGGGATTGGGGATTCCGTTGATATAGAGAAACTTGCGAAATCTGCGAAATCCGGAACTGTTAAAGAAGAGAACATAAAGATCCATGATATCTTGTGCAGCCCTGACGGACTTCAGTTGATAAAAAACGATATCAAGAAGGATGGAATCAATACCGTTGTGATAGCAGCATGTTCCCCGCGTGTCAAATATGAGGAGTTCGATTTCTCCGGTTGCATGACAGAAAGAGTAAACATCCGTGAATTTGTTGCCTGGATGCAGCTTCCAAACACAGATGACACGCAGAGTTTAGCCGAGGATTACCTTAGTATGGGTGTTGTAAGGGCTCAGAAAGGTGAACTCCCGGAACCTGCCATTCTTGAGAATCTGAGTAGTACCATATTAGTTATCGGTGGTGGCATTACCGGAATGACGTCAGCCCTTGAAGCAGCAAAGGCCGGATACAAGGTTGTTCTCGTCGAAAAGGAGCCACAGCTGGGAGGTTTTGCAAATAAATTATACAAGAAGATCCCGACACGGGATTACAAAGAGCCTTTAATCGTTGATACAGAGATCGAAAAAGTTATTCAAGAGGTCGAAAGCAACCCGAATATTACCGTTTACAAATCCTCAAAGATCGAAAAAACAGTGGGCCAGCCAGGATTGTATGATGTAACAATCAACACCAGCAGTGGACCTGTAACCGAAAAGATCGGGGCGATTGTTATGGCTACCGGCTGGATTCCATACGATGCAACAAAACTGGATTATCTCGGATACGGGAAATTCAAGAATGTTGTAACAAATATAGAATTTGAGGACATAGCAAGGAAAGGCACTATAACAAGGCCATCCGATGGTAAGGAGGCAACAAAGGTAGCCTTCATCCAGTGCGCCGGAAGCAGAGACCCAAATCATCTGCCGTACTGCTCATCCATGTGTTGTGCAACATCTCTGAAGCAGGCCAGGTATGTCAGGCAGAATTCCGAAGCATTGGCAATGATACTTTATAAAGACATGAGAACCCCGGGGAGACTCGAGGCGTTTTACATGGAAGCCCAGAATGATCCTGGCATTATGCTCACGAAAGCCGATGTGAAAGGTGTTTCTGACGCCGGGAACGGGAATCTCTCTGTTGAGATGGAAAATACACTCCTTGGGGAAAAGGTAAAGGTTGAGGCTGACCTCGTAGTCCTTGCTACAGGGATGGTCCCTACGACAAGGGCTCCGCAGGAATATCTTGACGGTCTTACCTTGGCAGCTACAAAAGGTGATGATGCAAAGAAGGCTTATCTGGAATCAACACCGAAACCAGAGTTTATATTAAACCTTGACTATAGGCAGGGTCCTGAGATACCATCCCTCGAAGGTGCTGTCGGATTTGCTGATTCTAACTTCATCTGTTTCCAGTATGAGACAAGAAGAACAGGTGTTTATGCTGCAGGACCTGTGAGACAGCCTATGAATATGACCGAGTCGCAGGAAGATGCGGCCGGAGCAGCCTTTAAGGCTATACAGTGCATTGATCATGTGGCTAAAGGCATGGCAGTTCATCCAAGGGCCTGGGATTTAACTTTCCCCGACCCTCAACTTATCAGATGCACAGCATGCAAGAGATGTACAGAGGAATGCCCGTTTGGAGCGATCGAAGAAGATGCTAAAGGTATTCCTACGTTTATGCTGAACAGGTGCAGGCGTTGCGGAACCTGTATGGGTGCATGTCCTGAAAGAATCGTATCATTTAAAGACTACAGTGTTGATCTGATCGGCTCAATAATAAAGTCTATAGATGTACCAGAGGAGGAATTCAGGGTCGTATGCCTGGTTTGTGAAAACGATGCGTATCCTGCCTTGGATACCGCAGGCCTGAACCGCAAAACTATCGACCCGAGCGTAAGGTTTATTCCCATGAGATGTCTCGGAGGTGTGAACCTTGTTTGGATTGCTGATGCTTTTTCAAAAGGCATTGATGGATTCCTCCTGATCGGATGTAAATTCGGAGAGAACTACCAGTGTCATTTCGTAAAAGGAAGTGAACTTGCAAGTGTTAGGTTCGAAAAGATCGGGGAGACACTGAATAGATTGCAGCTCGAGTCAGACAGGGTTAACATGATGCAGGTGGCTATTTCCGAATATGACAAGCTTCCGGAAATGATAAATGCCTTTGTTGCAAGGGTTAAGGAAATAGGGCATAATCCTTTCAAGGAAATGTAGAATAGGATTGGAGGAATAGATATGGCAGAAGAAAAAGTAGAAGCCCGAGCAACAAAAACAGAGACAGCTGAAAAACCTGAGACTCAGGTTGAGGTTGCCAAGGCACCCGAGCCATTTGCCGGCATTGCCCTGACCCCCGATCTGCAGTTTGTTAACGCAATCATAAAAGGTGGCGGGGAGTCTCTGAAAAAATGTTATCAGTGCGCAACATGCTCGGTGGTATGCAATCTCACTCCTTCGGATAACCCGTTCCCCAGAAAAGAGATGATCTATGCACAATGGGGGCTGAAAGACAAGTTATTCGGTAATCCGGATATCTGGCTTTGTCATCAGTGCAGTGATTGTACCGCATATTGTCCGCGAGGTGCAAAACCGGGCGAAGTCCTGAATGCAGTAAGAAAAATGTCCATCGAGCGTTACTCTGTTCCCGGCTTTCTGGGGAAGGCAGTCGGCAATCCAGGGGCACTTGGTCTCCTTCTCGCAATCCCTGTTGTGATCTTTCTCATTATCCTTGGAGGCCTGGGTCATCTGAATCTGGAAAGCATACGGAATGAAGCAGGCGATATCGCATATTCATCATTAATAAAATCGTATTACATCGATGGTGTCTTTGTCCCGATTTTCTTTTTTGCTGTGATTTCCCTGGCCATTGGTGTTTCCCGGTATTGGAAGGATCTGGTGCAGGCTGCAGGGGTTAGGCCAAATGGCATCGGGAGTGCAATCAGTTCAACAGTCGGTGAAATTTTAGCGCATAAGCGTTTTGAAAAATGCAATCTGACAATAAGCCGTAAACTGGCTCATATGTTGGTATTATTCAGCTTCATCGGTCTGGCAATCACAACCGCATGGGCAGTTCTTTATTTATATGGTTACGAGATAATGCATGCAATGGGGAAAACCCCTTATTCGTGGCTGCTTGGCCCCTCACCATATCCGTTGACAGACCCTGTTAAGTGGCTTGCAAATATCAGTGCGATAGGGCTTTTCATAGGCATTTTCATGGTGATGAACAACAGGAAGAAGAACGAGGAGAAGGCCGGGAAAGGCGGTTATTATGACTGGCTCTTGATATACATTATTTTTGCCGTTATGGCTACCGGCATTCTTTCAGAACTGTTCAGATTGGCAGATTTGGCATTGCTGTCATATCTGATCTATTTTTCGCATCTTGTTGTTGTCTTTTTCCTCTTTGCTTATGCGCCATTTTCAAAGATGGCTCATATGGTTTACAGGGCAACAGCGATGGTTTTTGCAAAGGCAACGGAAAGGGATGTAGAGGTTAAATAATATTTGCAAAGATAATTACAACAAGGAGGGAGGTGGAAGGTAAAAACAATTCATTTTTTCACTTTTCACTTAACTGAGAAAATTTAATAAGGAGGGATAGTATGAGTTCAACGATACTTTTTGCATTAGGTTGCGGAGCGTTAGGCGTAATATACTCTGTGATGACCGCAATGTGGGTGTCAAAACAGGACGCAGGAAATGAGAAGATGCAGGGGATCTCGAATGCGGTAAAAGAGGGCGCAATGGCGTTTCTCGCACGCGAGTACAGAACGGTCGCTATTGTTGCGGTAATTTTGACGGTGCTTCTGTCTTTCCTCGGGATCTGGACAGCAATAGGGTTCGTCATCGGCACGGTCGGTTCGGCACTCGCCGGATACATCGGCATGATGGTATCGGTGCGGGCCAATGTGCGCACGGCTCAGGCAGCCCACAAGGGCCTCCAGGCTGCACTCGGCCTTGCTTTTAAGGGCGGCTCGGTGACCGGCGTTATGGTCGTTGGTCTCGGAATTATAGGACTTGCGGGTTTTTATTTTGTAGCAAAGTCTGCAGCCCCTGAGATGGCATTCCATGCACTGGTTGGTCTCGGATTCGGATGTTCACTTATGAGCGTGTTTGCCCGTATCGCAGGCGGTATCTACACAAAGGCTGCTGACGTTGGCGCAGACCTCGTTGGTAAGGTTGAGGCAGGAATACCTGAGGATGATCCGAGAAACCCCGCCGTTATCGCAGACAACGTTGGCGACAACGTCGGTGACTGTGCAGGAATGGCAGCCGACCTTTATGAGACATACACGGTTACGCTCGTTGCAGCAATGCTCCTTGCAAAGACGGTTTTCGGAGCTGACAGCGCATGGGTGGAATTCCCGATGCTCCTCGGCGGAATATCGATCATTGCTTCCATTATTGGGACATTTGCAGTAAGGCTCGGCAAAAGCGGATATATCATGGGCGCCCTCTATAAGGGGCT
>JALHSV010000121.1 GCA_022865525.1 Thermodesulfovibrionales bacterium | reverse complement strand
TGCAATCGTTTCTTTGCTGCTTCTTCAGACAGACCTGTCTCAGAAGTGATAAGGGACGTGAAAACTTCTTCTTTGGTCAGATTTTGGATTTTCAATGGAAATAGATTCTCTCCTTTTCTATCCAGTTATACAGTATTCATACCCTTGGTCTGAGAATTAAAAGATTGCACGGAGTTTCACGGAGTACCGTCTCTACAGGATTACCGCTTGCAATACTCCGTAAAAGACTCCTTTCACTGGCGCCCATCACGATGAGGTCATTTCTTTTGTGGGCAGCCTCTATGGTGATTTCTCTTGCAATGCTTCCGTATCTTGTTCTCTTCTCATGATATATCTCGTATCTTCTAAGGCATTCGGTAAATTTTTCCATATCTTTGGGGACCCGTTCCTCTCTCTGGGAAGATGGTAAATGTATTTCGCCATGGAAATAACTGGTCAAAGGTTTCGAAAGATGAAAGAGCGTTACCGTTGAACCAAAAGCCTCAGCAAGTTTTGCCAGAAAACATGATCGTTCTTCAACATGGGTCATATGGCCTCTTACCGGGACAAGAATATTCTTCGGGACGACTCTGCCCATACGCACTACCCTCACCATGGCGACAGAACACGGCAGTTTATTCATAAACTCCCTTGCAAGAGTCTTAAGAAAAAATCTCTTCTGTATATCCTCTCTTCTTGTTGCAGTAAAAACCAGGTCGATCTTTTTTTGATTTACAAGCTCCCTGATCTTTCTGAAAGGATTCCCCCTCTCTGTGATACTTTCAACTTCGATGTTCTGTTTTTCAGCCTCGATGAAAAGGCGTTCGAGAGCAGCTTCTGCATGTCTGAATACCTCTCTGTCTCTGTTTTCTTCTGCAACAAAAACAAACGAAAGCATTGCCCGGCATGATTTTGCAAGAGCTATAGCATACCGGGCTGCAATCTCGGAATTTGTGAATTCATTTACAGCGGCCAGGATTCTTTTATACATGAACAGATTATATCGAGAGCAACGACAAATCACAAGTAAGCGCACGGGAGAAGGATTTCAGATGAAATGTTAAAATATTGCATGTTTGATACCTCATGTAAAAATCTTCTTGTCAGGGGGGTAAACTGGATAGGTGACAGCGTCATGACCCTTCCGGCGCTGAAGGCTCTGAGGAAAGGGCTGCGCGGAACAAAAATCTCCCTCCTTGTGAAACCCTGGGTATCAGCAGTATTTGAAAATAATCCGGATATCGATGAAATAATCCCGTATGGCGATATGCATAAGGGATTTATCGGCAAGATAAAACTTTCAAGGACATTGAGCAAAAAAAAATTCTGCAGCGCACTCCTGTTACAAAATGCCTTTGATGCAGCTCTTCTGCCTTTCCTTGCAGGGGTGAAGGAACGTATCGGATATAACAGAGACGGGAGAAGGTTTCTCCTGACAAATGCAATTTCTGTCCCCAGCAGTAAAATGCATCAAATATATTATTACCTGAACCTTGTCGGGCAGATCGGGATCAAGGCCGAATATTCCTACCCGTATATTTACCTCATACTTGATGAGAGATTGGATGCAAGAATGCGCTTGAAAGAGATGAAAAGGCCAATCCTTGGCATTAATCCGGGTGCAACATACGGCTCTGCCAAGAGGTGGTTTCCCGAGAGGTTTGCCGACGTCGCGACATGGTTTGTGGCTGACACCGGCGGAAGTGTGATCATTTTTGGCGGAAAATCAGAAGTTGATATTGCCGATGAGATTTACAAAAATATCAATCCGGAGTTCAGGAAGACGGATACTTTATTGAACGTAGCCGGGCAGACAACCCTCAGAGAACTCATATCGCTCATCTCCGAATGTGATGTTTTTCTTACCAATGATTCAGGACCCTTGCACCTTGCCTATGCATTGAGGATACCGATGGTGGCGATATTCGGGTCCACAGATCCCCGGTTGACCGGACCGCCACCTGCAGTTGAGAGCCAAGACAATGCCGTGGTAGTAGCCCCTGACATACCATGCAGTCCTTGCTTTGAGCGTTCCTGTAAACGGAATGACATGAGATGCATGTATGCCGTTACATCGGATGATGTTTATTACGGGATAAAGAAAGTGCTGCCCCATATTCCGGCGGTTTTTTTCGACCGTGACGGCACCCTTTGTCAGGATACCGGTTACATTAATAATATGAATGATTTCCATGTTTTTCCTGAGATCGAAAACCTCAACTTCCTGAAAGAAAAAGGATTCAAGCTCGTTGGTATCAGCAATCAGTCGGGAATTGCAAGAGGTCTGGTTGATGCGAATTTCGTTCAGCAGGTAAACAGCATGTTCATAAACCAGTATGGCTTTGTTGATTTTTCTTACTGCCCTCATCATCCTGACGAACACTGTGCATGCAGGAAACCGGAACCGGAAATGCTGCTGAGGGCCAGAAGCAGGCATCGGATTAATCTCAAAAAATCGTTTGTAGTTGGAGATAAAGAGTCGGACATGCTTCTTGCCAAATCTGTCGGTGCAAAAGGAATATTGGTACAGACGGGTAAACTGCAGGAATCACACCATGCAGATTTTACAGCCGCAAATTTAACTGATGCAGTACAATGGATCCTTAACAACACCAAATAAGTGTATTCGGCATGAGTTCATTCCCCTCTAATAAGAGGTGGGGAAAAAGGAGATTCTATGCCGTGCAAACATGGTATTCGCTAATTTTATTCCCCTCTAATAAGAGGGGTGTCGGGGTGTGTTCTGAATAAAATATACTACAATCCGAAGTTAAAAGAACTTTCAAGGCAGCTTAGAAACAACAGTACAAAAGCCGAAATAAGATTGTGGACATACCTAAAAAGCAAACAATTAATGAGCTATGACTTTCATAGGCAAAAGCCCATTGACAATTATATTGTAGATTTCTTTTGCTCTAAGCTCATGTTGGCAATCGAATTGGATGGGTATACTCATAGCTTTGAAGAGATTTATGAAAAAGATAAATTAAAAGAGGAGAGATTACATGCACTTGGAATCACTGTCCTGAGATTCGCTGATGATGACGTAATGAATGATATGGAAACTATTTTGAGAAGTCTTTACGATTATATCGAAGCTTTTGAGATGGGAAACAATTCACACACCCCTTTATCCCCTCTTCATAGAGGGGATAAAAAGTAAAAAGTGAACCGTATCAGACCTGCAATCGACCCCCGGAAAATTCTCATCGTGAAACCGAGTTCTCTCGGTGATGTTGTACACACTCTTCCCTTCCTGAATGCACTCACGAAATGTTTCCCTGGCGCCGAAATCCACTGGGTTATAGCTCAAGGATTTGAGGGACTTCTCGAAGGGCATCCGATGATCCACAGGCTATGGGTTATTAAAAAAGACTCGTGGAAAAAGATTCAGAATGCCAGACATACGATCCAGGAAATAAAAGTCTTATTCAAAAAGTTGAAACTTGAAAAATACGATCTTGTGATAGACCTGCAGGGACTTCTCAGAAGCGGGGTCATTACTGCTGCGACCGGTTCTCCCGTGCGAATCGGATTTAAAGAGGCAAGGGAAGGGAGCAGGGTTTTTTATACACATACTGTTGAGGGTGGAAAGGATATCCATGCCGTCGACAGGTATCTGAAAATTGCTGAATTTTTAGGATGTGACATATCGGATATCTGTTTTCCGTCGATTGAAAGCTCTTCAGCCTTCAACCTCCAGCCTTCAGCCTTTAATTCCCCTGATGGATACGCTGTCATCGTGCCAGGTGCCCGATGGAAAACCAAAAGATGGCCTGCAGAAAAGTTCGGTAAACTTGCATCACTCTTGTCCATCAAATCAATCATCGTAGGCAGCAAAAGTGATAAGGATATTGCAGATCAAATTGTTTCTCACTCAAAGGGGAAATCCTTATC
>JALHSV010000015.1 GCA_022865525.1 Thermodesulfovibrionales bacterium | reverse complement strand
GCACCGGCTTCGGAAGGTCCAGCTCCCGGACCTGCCTGAGCATCACCGGTTTTGTAGATGTGCTCCGCCAGTTTATGGGATTTCGTCATGAGATTTTCCGTTGCCGACTTTATTTCTGATGCCTCACTGCTTGTGTCTTTTGCCTTCCTGCATCTCTCCAGTGCCTCTTCGATATCCTTCTTCTCAGTTTCGTTCAGTTTATCACCGTAATCTTTGAGAGATTTCTCAGCCGTGTAGATAAGGGTATCAGCCTCATTTTTTGCTTCTACAAGCTGCTTCTTCTTTTTATCCTCTTCTGAATGCGAATCTGCATCACGCATCATTTTCTTGATCTCTTCCTCGTTAAGCCCGCTCGATGCAGTTATCCTGATAGACTGCTCCTTCCCGGTTCCAAGGTCTTTCGCAGAGACATGCAGTATCCCGTTTGCATCGATATCGAATGTCACCTCGACCTGGGGAATACCTCTCGGTGCCGGAGGAATCCCGATAAGCTCAAAATTACCGAGAAGCTTGTTGTCGGCAGCCATTTCTCGTTCACCCTGGCAAACCTTAATCGAAACAGCCGGCTGATTATCGGTTGCAGTCGAGAATATCTGACTCTTCTTTGTCGGAATCGTTGTATTTCTCTCTATGATCTTTGTGAATATTCCCCCGAGTGTCTCGATACCAAGGGACAGCGGAGTGACATCGAGCAGCAACACTTCCTTGACATCTCCCTTGAGAACAGCAGCCTGGATGGCAGCTCCAACAGCCACAACTTCGTCGGCATTCACTGTCTTGTTCGGCTCTTTTCCGAAAAAACTCTGAACGATCTGCTGCACCTTGGGCGTCCTTGTCTGGCCGCCAACGAGAAGTATCTCATCGATATTTGCTGACGAGAGATTTGCATCAGCAAGAGCATTTTTACAGGGGCCGGTAGTTCCTTCAATGAGGTCACCAACAAGTTGCTCGAGCTTTGACCTCGACAGTTTCATGAGCAGATGCTTGGGGCCCGTGGCATCAGCCGTCACGAAAGGAAGATTGATTTCGGTCTCTGTTGCGGTCGAAAGTTCAATCTTTGCCTTCTCTGAAGCCTCCTTTAACCTCTGCAATGCCATCCGGTCATTCTTCAGGTCAATGCCCTGGTCTTTTTTAAATTCCTCGACCAGCCAATCCATGATCTTCAGGTCAAAGTCATCACCGCCCAGATACGTGTTCCCGTTCGTTGATTTTACCTCGATGACACCCTCTCCAATTTCGAGGATCGATATATCAAAAGTTCCGCCCCCGAGGTCATAAACACCGATCTTCTCCTCTTTCTTCTTGTCCATGCCGTACGCGAGTGCAGCAGCTGTCGGCTCATTAATGATCCTGAGGACATTCAGTCCGGCAATTCTTCCTGCGTCCTTTGTGGCCTGTCTCTGACTGTCGTCGAAATATGCAGGGACCGTAATGACCGCTTCTGTCACCGGTTCTCCAAGATAATCCTCGGCAGCCTGCTTGAGTTTCTGCAGAATCATTGCGGAAATCTCGGGGGGTGAATAGCGCTTTCCTCTGCTCTCAACATGGGCATCTCCATTGGGAGCCTCAACAATCTTATAGGGGAGCCTTTTCCGCGCATGTTCAACCTCAGCTGTGTTGTATTTCCTGCCCATGAGCCTTTTAATGGAAAAAATGGTATTTTCAGGATTAGTTATAGCCTGCCGTTTTGCAATCTGTCCGACAAGCCTTTCTCCCTTCTCAGTAATGGCCACCACAGATGGCGTTGTCCTGGTTCCCTCCTGGTTGGAAATAACCACGGTATCTCCGGCCTGAACCACTGCCACGACAGAATTCGTCGTTCCAAGATCTATACCAACTGCCTTACCCATATTACAATTCCTCCTCTTTGTTCATTTGAATTATTGAGATATCTTCTTCATACTCTTTTGCCGAAACAGGCTTTTTTGACACTGAAACAAGTGAAGGTCTCAGTACCTTGTCCTTTAACCTGTATCCTTTCCTGAACTCCTCCACAACGGTCATTTCGTCAATATCGTCACGCTCAGCCTGCGACATGGCGTGATGCACCACCGGATCAAAGGGCTTACCCATCGCTTCTACTGTGGTCAGTCCAAACTTCTCAAGGGTCCTCTTGAGTTCTTTCAGGGTAATTTCCACGCCCTGTAACAGCCCTGAGGAGATATCATTCGACGCATGCTGAAGAGCCATCTCAAGATGATCAATAACGGGCAGCAGTTCAGAGAGAAGATTCTCATTCCCGTATCGCAGGATTTCTTCCTTGTCTTTATG
>JALHSV010000120.1 GCA_022865525.1 Thermodesulfovibrionales bacterium | reverse complement strand
TTCTTCACTGAATCTTCCCCTTGACTCCTACAACCGCACATCAAGATAAGAGTGTTGGCGACAAGTGCTTCCCCGAGGCTACAAAAATATGAGTTGGCGCCTAGGCACCCGTTTCTCCCGGGCTATTCCAGAAACCTTTTCTCTCATACTCCCTTCCCAGCGTATTTCATCAACATAGTATTTGCTGCTAAGTCCTGTATCCCTTTTTTGTGGAACCCTATTCTAGAAAAAAGTTCTATCTCTTCCAGAGGGAGGAAAAGTGGGGGTTTGTGGGAGACGTCTCCATTGTCTATGGAAATAGAGCAACCTCATAAGGATCTGCGGTTTCCTGATGCAAATGAAAGCTTACCTGTTTTGGAAAAGAGGGTTAGAGGTTACTGTTATGGCTGAACTTGTGGATTAGTGATGCTGGTAGTTTTCTTTGCCGTTTTGGTTTTTCTCAGGTATAGTCACCGTGAAACGGGCTCCTTTGCCTGGAGTTCCAGTTTCCTCAATTGTCCAGCGATAGACATCCATCATCCTCTTTATCAGGTAGAGCCCGTAGCCTGAGCCTTTGCCCGTAGTGAAGCCTTCACTGAAGAGCTTTGCTCTAACATTCTTGGGTATGCCTACGCCGTCATCCTCATAGACCAGTTTCAGACTGTCTTCAGATTCTTCGCAATGGATTCTGATTTGAGTCAACTTCTCGCCATACTTGAGCGAGTCATCAATCAGATTATAGAAAAGCTGCCTCAGCAGTGAATCAGCCAATACGGCCAATCCTCCGCACTCGTTCGATATTCTGACGCCTTTCAAGTCTGGAAACAGCCCAACAGCCTCGTCAGCAGCCTTCTTCACATCCACGTAAGCCAGTTGCTCGGCGCCCAGCTTCTCGTATGTTCTGGCAAACTCAAAAATGGCTTCCACGTTTCTGACAGCGTTTTCCATGTCGGCCAACTGCTCCAGCGCTTCAGGGTTTCCAGCCAGCCTTCGCTTCAACAGATAAGCGTTTCCAGTCACCGCGGACAGCTTGTTTCGCACATCATGCCTCGTGAGGCTACCCACAACCCGAAGTTTTTCCTCCATGTTCTTCCTTTCCAAAATGTCGCGGAACACGACAAGATCCGCTGGTGTGCCTTTGTAATCGATTCTTGCTGCGTTTATCTCATACAACAGTTTTCCTCCGTCCTTCTTCAGCACTTCGACTTCGTATGGCTCCACGTTCATTCCCATCGTTCTCTTAGCCAAACCCTTAATCATCTTCGCTTTGGTCATCGCCCCAAACATATCCACTTTCATCACGTTCTTTCCGACAAGCTCTTCTCTCTTGAACCCTGTTATTTCCTCAACTTTTCGGGTGACTTCCAAGATTCTTCCTTTTCCATCCACGACAGCCACAGGGTCAGCCATGAGGTCGAACAGCATTTGGAAATGCTTTTTCGCCTCGCGCGTGCGCTCTTCGCTTTCCTTCAGTGCTTTCTGAGCCTGCCAGGTTTCAGTTACATCTCGATCTGAGCCCCTGTACCCCAAGATTTTCCCATCTGAAGTAACAATTGGAACGGCTCTTGTCTCCACAATTACCATGTGACCATCTTTGTGGACAAAACTGGTGAAACGTTCCTTTCGGGCAAAAATCTTCATGTCGACATTTTTCAGCTTATCTTGCTCATCTGCGGGGTAGAAATCGTAGAAGTGTTTTCCGAGAACCTCTTCAGGCACGTAACCAAGAACGTGCTCCACAGAAGCGTTCGAGTAAGTGTACCTTCCATCTATATCAATCTCCCATATCCAGTCACCAGCAATGTCAGAAATGTTCTTGAAACGTGTATTCGACTCTTCCGACTCTTCCTGCGCCCTCTTCAGCTCCGTGATGTCCTTGTATATCTCAACATAGCCGAGCAGATTGTTTTCAAAGGTTACTGGAGCAGCGGAAATCGACACTGGCACGAGCGACCCGTCCTTTCTCTTTCTGACGGTGCTGTGACTGGCGTACCCGTTCTTCGCGTCCTTGTCCAGGCTTTCAGCCTCTTCCTTCAGGTCTTCTGGCGCTACGACATCGTTTATGTTTCTGCCTTTGACTTTTTCTGCAGAGTAACCAAAAAGCTGACAGAAACGAGGATTCACGTCCGCTATCTTGAAGTTCACGTCCAGATAGACGGCTGCTTCAGGATTATGTCTGAACAATCCCTCAAACTTCTGTTGACTCTCTCGAATTTCCCGCGCGTACGCCTTCAACTCCCTAGCACGATCCAAGTTGCTTATCGCGGTGACGGCGTGTGACGCTAGGATTTCAAGCAGCTCCTGATCTTTCTCGTTAAAAGCATTCAATTTTCTGCTTTCTACGTTTAGTACTCCAAGGGTTTTTTGCCCAACTTTGATTGGTACGGCGAGTTCGGAAAGTATGCCAGGGAGTCCTTCGACGAAGTCTGTATTCTCTCTTACATCTCGAACTATAACGGAGTTGCCAGTCTTTGCCACCTTAGTAGTTATGCCCTTCTTGCTGCCATCCAACGGCAACTCAAGTGGAAAAGGTTCTGGATATCCACGTTGATCTACTATGCAAAGCACGCTTTCGTCAATAATGAAGAAATCTGCATACTCAAATCCCAGTACCTTTTGCATGGCGTCCAATGTCAACCGATATATTTCTTCCATGCTTTCCGCCATGTTTAGGTCCCCACCGTAGGCGTTCAACGCTGAAAGGCTTCGTTCATACCGTTTCCTTTCTGTGATATCCCTGTGTATGACTTCTATACCGATAACCCGGCCTTCCTTTTCGTAAGGGCTGACGCTGATCTCAAGTGGAAGAGATTCTCCATTTTTGTTCATTCCTCTTATCTCGTATACGAGGGGAAATTCTTCTTCTGAGTATTCTGTTTGGTATTTCTCTAGAACCAAGGCGTGGTCGTCAGGATGGACAAAATCCAAGAACACTTTGCCTTTCAGTTCTTCATCGGTGTATCCCGATGATTTCTTGAACGCCGCGTTGTATTCTATGAGGCGACCTTCTCTTCCAACGAAGATGCCCACAGGGTCTTGTATGCTTTCGAACAAGCCCCTAGACCTTTCCTCAGACTCTCTTAGCAATTCCTCGCTTTTCTTGCGTTCTGTTATGTCCAGAACTACGCTAACCGCGCCTGCAAGCCGGCCATCATGATCAAGCAAGGGGGCACTAGAGACCTGAGCATTCCGAACTGTGCCGTCGCTCCTGCGCAACTCAACTTCATAGCGGTTGGATTTT
>JALHSV010000119.1 GCA_022865525.1 Thermodesulfovibrionales bacterium | reverse complement strand
GAAAAACCTCTTGTGCGAAAGGAATGCCTGCAAGGATGAAGGTATCTTTTGCAATGAAGCGTGCTTTGGATACGTCCTCTTCGGGTATCAGGAGTGAAGTTGTAATGTCACCGGAACCGATATCCTCTTCAAGTGCCCGGCGTATGCTTTCAACAACACTTGGAGGAATTGCAGATGAGATCATTTCCGTTTGAATAAAACGGAGAAAAGGCCCCACAAGCCCCCAAATATGGCACCCAGGGCAAGTGAAGCACGCCAGTCGAGGAGTGTTGTGATGTTTCCTTCCACTTTGTTTGCAACAACGAGGAAGGCGGACGTATTGTCGGATTTTATTTCACGGGCGGCCATCACACCGACAGCTGACCGGTTTGCGGTTATCTGTTCACGTGAAATGGTAACGGGGGAGAAGGAAAAATTTACCGATACATTGTCGGCAGCAGTAACAGCGCTTATGCTTTGGTTAAGACTCACATCGGTTCCCTTGAGGATACCCGAGGCTCCCTGGGTTACCTCGATTCTTTCACCGTCTATACTGAAGGCTCCAACCTGCTGAAGCTCGATATGGCCTCCTTCAACAGTCCGTACCGTGCTCTGTTTAATGGTAACAAATTCGCCTTCGATAAACTCTATATTACTTTTCTCGAGCTCCATCCCTTCCTTGCGCATTATTTTACCTCCGCTTCTTTGAGCAATTTTATGCTGTCTGTAATCTTGTCTCTCATTCTGATCACTTCTTCGTGTTTCGCCTTTTCTTTTTCGATGATCTCTTTTGGCGCCTTCTGGAGAAAATCTTCATTAAAGAGTTTTCTGTCCAGAGCGACAAGGGCTGTGTCAACTTTAGCCTGTTCCTTCTTAAGTCTATCGATTTCAGATGCAATATTCAAGACACCCTTCAGGCTGACATAGATCTCCATGGAACCCTTAATGGCCGTTGCGGCACCGTCCGGTTTCCTGATGTCCGGCCCGACCGCTATTTCATCTGCCTTTGCAAGAGTCTTGATGTAATGGATATTGTCCCGTAAGACGGTTTCTGCTGCACGGGAATTAGTCTTGATCGATGCAGTAAGTTTGACGGACGGTGAGATGTTCAGCTCTCCCCTGATAGTCCTGATTCCCATAACTGCGTCGATGATGTATGACATTTCCTCTTCGGCCTGATGATCGCGCGGCAGGGCCTTCGGATATGCAGAGATCATGATGCTCTCCTGTATTTCTGAATCCGGGGATATTCCCTGTAACCCGAATGCCCTGATCTTCTGCCAGATTTCCTCTGTTACAAAAGGCATGAAAGGATGGAGCAGCCTCAGGCATGTATCGAGGACCGAAAGGAGACACCATCTGGTTCCCTGGCCCAACTGTTCATCCGGGAATTCAATTTTGGTCATCTCAATATACCAGTCACAGAATTCATGCCATATAAACTGGTATATACTGCTTGCCGCATCGTTAAACCTGTACTCCGGAAGCGCTGCGTCCATGCTTTCAGCCGTTGCAGCAAGCCTGCTCAATATCCATTTGCCGGGAAGTGAGAGGGACAGCGCATCTTTCCTCAGCGTTTCAGAATGAGGAATTTGCCGGGTATTCATCATGATAAACCGTGAAGCATTCCAGAGCTTATTCACGAAATGGCGGTAGCCTTCGACCCTGTCCTCGGAAAATTTAATATCCCTCCCCTGGGCGGCAAAAGAAGCGAGGGAAAACCTGAATGCATCCGTGCCGTACCTGTCCATCATGATCAGGGGGTCAACAACATTGCCTTTTGACTTTGACATCTTCTGGCCTTTGATATCCCTCACAATAGCGTGGATGTAAACGTCCCTGAACGGCACATCATGCATGAATGTCATCCCCATCATGATCATGCGTGCGACCCAGAAAAAAATGATATCATAGGCGGTTACAAGGACACTTGTCGGATAGAAGGTTCTCAGATCGTCAGTCGTGTCAGGCCATCCGAGCGTGGAAAATGGCCAGAGTGCGGAGGAGAACCAGGTATCGAGAACATCCTCATCCTGGATCAATGCGTCTGAACCGCAATGGGGACATGTCTGCGGCTCAACACGCGATATGATAACCCCGTGCTGCGCTTGGCAGGGGTCATTCAGCATCTTCTGACAGTACCAGACGGGCATCCGGTGCCCCCACCATATCTGGCGGGAAATGCACCAGTCTTTTATATCTTCCATCCATGCAAAATAGGTATTTTCCCATGTGTCCGGAATGATCCTGATTTTACCTTCCTTTACCGCTTTCATTGCATCCTGTGCCATGGATTGAACATTGACGTACCACTGCGGTGTTGAAAGGGGTTCGGTTATTGTTTTGCACCGGTAACAGTGACCGACAGCATATCGATGCGCTTCTTCTTTTTCGATCAGGTGCAGTTGCCTGAGATCACTATAAACGAGCTTTCTGCATTCATATCTGTCCATCCCGGCGTATCTTTTGCCGGCGTCTGCCGTCATGCGGCCATCGTTTCCAATAACTGATATAAAGTGCAGGGGCGGGTTCTGGCGTTTGGCGATCGCCTCATCATTGAAATCATGGGCAGGCGTTACCTTTACCGCGCCGGT
>JALHSV010000118.1 GCA_022865525.1 Thermodesulfovibrionales bacterium | reverse complement strand
TTCAAAGTCTGCGGTAGGGGAAAGTACCCCAAGACATTCCTTCTTCGAGGGCAACCTGCCAATGGCCAAGAATTTTAAAACACAGCCTCTGATCTGACGGTGTCCGACAGGTCAAGTTCAGACTTTTACACCTCAGCCCCATTTTCCGCAGTTGCACTTCTGCGCTTCTGCACTGTTGCTCTTTTGCACTTGAATCCTCTCCGCTTAGGGCGGATACCCCGGAGTGCCGAATTTATCGCTGAGTCTGATATTTTTATTTTTTTGAGATGATATCAAGGAACTCACTCGCAGTCACAATTTTTACAGTTTTGGATTTTTTCATGTCTAAGAGATGAGGGTCTCCTGATATGATGTAGTCAGCCTTGGCTTCCATCGCACATTCGAGGAATTTATTGTCATCGGGGTCTTCGGTTACTGTAAAAATTCGTTTTTGTGGTGCAACAAATTCGGAATAAAACAAGACAAATTCAAGGATTGCAATCTGGAGTGGTTCTGAAAATCTTAGCTTGGGATATGAAACGACCCGGCTTATCTCTTCAAAAATTTCAGCGGATGAATAGTTGACAATTTGCCTATCCTTTATGAGCTTTAATACTTCCTCTGGCTTGCCGTTCCATCCAAACCCTGAAACGAAAATATTCGTATCAATGACTACTTTTGTGACCGGGCCCATTTAATCGCTTCTTCGATAACCTCAGGACCCAAGTTCTTGCTCCTCACTATCGATGAAGCCTCTTTTGTAATCTCACTGAGCGAAGGCGGTGCAAACAATTTCTGTTTAAACAGGGCATTCAAAATGTTCTTCAATTCTTTAGGTTTAAATTGCAGTAAGGCATTCACAACCTGTTGTTTGCTGATTTCTATTGTCGGATTCGCCATTCAAAACCTCCTTTGTATAAATATACCATTTCATAAGAAATCTTAAAACACCTGTTTATCAAGTGTCCATATGCCCGTTTATATTATCAAAGAGGCTGGATATAGAATCTGACCTTCCAAGATATAATCCCCAATCCTTTTATAAGAGCAAACTTAAAAATAGGCTTATCCGCCTCGACCCCTTCACTCATCGAACCCTACTCTTCTGGATCCTTTCCGCCACAGGCGGACGCGCCGGGGCGCGGAACCCTCGAACCCTACTCTTTTGGACCCTCGAACCCTACTCTTCTGGCTCCTTTGGCTCTATGTTTTTGGATTTATTTCGGATATAATTTAAATCAATGAAAGTAGTTATCCTTGCAGGCGGGTTTGGAACAAGAATCAGTGAGGAGTCTCACCTAAAACCAAAACCTATGATCGAAATAGGTGAACGGCCAATCCTCTGGCACATTTTGAAAATATATTCTCATTACGGCTTCAATGATTTTATTATCTGTCTGGGTTATAAGGGATATCTAATAAAAGAATACTTCGCCCATTATTTGCTGCATGAGTCAGATATTACCTTTGATTTTTCAAATGCTAACCAGCAAATCATTCATAATCAATTTGCTGAACCCTGGAAAGTAACTTTAGTAAAT
>JALHSV010000117.1 GCA_022865525.1 Thermodesulfovibrionales bacterium | reverse complement strand
TAATAGAACTGAAAAGCAACTTCAGATCGGTAGAGTCTATCGGTTCATGGTTAAATCCCATATTCAGAGAAAAATTTCCAAAAGAGGGGTCACAATATCAGGCATCATTCGGCGAGCTTCAAACAGTCCGCAAGGACGAACCAAAAACTGTATATGGAGCAAGGAAAATTACCATTTCCAAGAAAAAGTGGAACAAGGCTGAAGAGATTGTGGAAGAAGATGCCGAAAGGATAGCGACATGGATACGGACAGCCTTAGACGGGAAAATACGACTGGCAAGAACTGACGATGAGACGAAAACGGGGCTTGATGAAAGACCGGTTCCCTCGGACTTCCTGATTCTCCTCCGCAACAAGAAAATGATACCTGAGTATGCAAAGAAACTCGAAGAATATGGGATTCCCTTCGAGGTGTCAGGCGGCAATGCCCTCAAGAGTGCTTTGGGTTTGCGGGAGGTCATCAAGATATTGAAGGCTATGGCTGAACCCGATTCCACAGTTGATCTTGTGTCGGCACTTAGAGGATTATTTTTCGGTATCAGCGACGATATGCTCTACCGGTTCAAACGGGACGGAGGTAGGTTCAACTTTTACTCATCTATTTCTGAAGGTATGGAAAGAGATGTAAAAGATGCTTTTCAAAACGCGTTTGATAAACTCATACAATTCAGAGATTGGTCGAAATCATTACCCCCTTCTGTTGCCATCGAAAAGATCATCGAAGATGTCGGCTTAATTCCTTATCTGCTCTCTGATGAAATGGGAGCAAGTCAGACAGGCAACATTATGAAGGTGATCGAGTTTCTTCAGCATTCGGATATCGAAAGAACAGCAGATTTTATATCGGTGGTGGAGGAACTGGATTCATTCCTCGCAGAAGGAGAAATGGATGAGATTGACATCTCTCACGGAACCCTGAAGGCTGTCAGAATAATGAACCTCCATAAGGCGAAGGGCCTCGAAGCACCGGTCGTATTTCTTGCAAATCCTACAGGTAAGTCTGACCACATGATTACGGTACACATACAAAGGCAGGGTATGGATGCAGTAGGGTATTATGTAATCACCCATACAACAAGTACCTATAAGACCAATATACTTGCCATACCTCCGGGGTGGGAGCCACTCGAAGCAGAAGAAAGCAATTACGAAGATGCTGAAGGAGACAGGCTTCTCTATGTTGCGAGTACCAGGGCGAAGAACCTTCTTGTTATCAGCACATACCCTGACAATCAAGAAAAAAATTACTGGTCACCGTTCGATCAGCATCTTGACGCAGTTCAGGAACTCGAGAGACCTGCAATTCCTGAAGTAAAGATTCAGGAGGAGCTTGTTGTAAAGAAGAAAGAATTTGATAAGGTTCACAAAATACTCGGACAGAATCTCGACAAACTCGCTGAGCAGACCTATGCCCTCGAAAATGTAACGTCTTTAACAAAAACTACAGGTGATCTTCCGGTATGGAAGAGAACAGGACGGGGACTGAAATGGGGAAGCGTGATGCACCGGGTTCTCGAAGCGGTTGGAAGGGGCATGAAAGGCAATGAACTCGATTTACTCATATCAAATGTGTTGAAAGAAGAGGGCAGGTCTCCTGAAGAAATGACGACCGTCAAAATGCTGATCACTGGAATCAAAGCATCTGAATTCTGGCAAGAGCTACAGAACGCTAAAGAAAAATATTTTGAGGTGCCTTTTTCTCTCAGGCTTAAACCCGCTAATCTTGGTCTACCTCTATCGTTAGGTGAATGGGTAATCATCTCTGGTACCATCGACCTGGTGTATAAAAATCATGGTGGGTGGACCATTGTTGATTACAAAACTGATGATGTTGGAGAAAAAATGGAAGACTTTGTGAAATACTATACACCTCAAGTTAAGGCGTATTCCCGCTTCTGGGAAGAGATGTCAGGGGAGAAAGTGGCAAGGGTTGGCTTGTATTTTGTGCACTCGAAGCAGTTTGAGATTATAAGTCTTTGATGTTTCATTATTAACAGTCTCATAATAGAAACAACATTATTTATAAAATCCCTCCTGACCTCCCTTTGCCAAAGGGAGGTTTTGTACCCCTCTTTGGTAAAGAGGGGCAAGGGGAGATTTTCTGATTCATGTAAATTCAATTTTGAGACCCTTAATAAGAGAAAACATAGGACATCCCATGGGGAACATTTAAACCAGGACGATGATAGACATCCGCCATATCCTGAAGCGACGGATTTCCTTGCAAGCATGAAAGAGAAGATTGGATGATTCTCAAAAATAGGGATTCAGCGCAATCGGATACAGACGCACTATCTTCCCTCTAAGGAAAAATTGCAATGTTACAACTATCACAAGAAGAACAATACTCAGGCATTCCAGTCTTTACCCTTTCTGAATTAAACACCAGTATCAAGGCAACCATTGAACGTGCATTTCCTGAAACCGTCTGGGTTGTTGCCGAGATCTCCGAGATAAGATGCAATACCAAGGGGCATTGTTATCTTGAACTTGTAGAAAGAGAGGAAGAAGAAACTATAGCCCAGATCAGAGCAAACATATGGGCTTATACGTTTAGAAACCTTGCATCGAAATTCGAGAAAGCTACAGGAGAAACCTTAAAACAGGGAATGAAAGTGTTGCTCCAAGTAAATGTTACTTTCCATGAAGTCTACGGACTTAGCCTAAACGTAAGAGATATAGACCCCACGTATTCACTTGGGGAAATGGCAAGGAAAAAAAGAGAGATCATTGACCGGTTAACAAAAGAGGGCTTGCTGCAATTGAATAAACAGATCCCCTTACCCTTAGTTCCCCAAAGAATTGCTGTCATATCCTCAAAAACAGCGGCAGGTTACGGAGATTTTATAAACCATATTGATGATAACCCTTACGGCTACAAAATCTTTCATACGCTTTATCAATCCTCAATGCAGGGTCAGGAGGCCGAGGCATCCATCATTTTTGCCTTAAGGAAAATCAAGGAGCACAGAGACCGTTATGATGCAGTGGTAATCGTAAGGGGTGGAGGTTCACAGGTTGATTTAAGCTGTTTTGATACCTATGGACTCGCCGTTGAAGTGGCAAAATTCCCCCTGCCTGTTATCACCGGAATAGGACATGAAAGAGATGACACGGTAGTAGACATCGCAGCCCACACTAAGCTCAAAACACCTACTGCGGTAGCCGAATTCCTGCTGTCAGGAATGAGCAGTTTTGAAGAAAGACTTTTGAATGCACAGAGGACATTAATCCATCTGATAGAAGAATCAATGAAGGAAGAAAACCACCGGTTTCAGTATCTTGTCCAACATTACCGACATATTGTCAGAGACAGCTTCAGCGGCGAAGTGAACAGGATAGAGACAGTCTTGCACAAGCTCATTCATGGAACAACGCAGTCAATAAACAGCCACAATAACAGACTGAAACTCGATATGAGCAGGATTGTTGGCGGATTCAACATTCTTCTCCAGCAGCAGGAGAACAAGATAAAGCACTATGGTCAGGCAATAAGGCTTCTCGATCCGGTCAATATCCTGAGGAGAGGCTACAGCATTACATACTTTAAAGAAATAGCACTCAAGGATAGTGGAGACTTACAGGAAGGGGATATAATAAGAACCAAGGTTTATAAGGGGACAGTCAGGAGCAAAGTGGAGGCTTTATATGCGGAAGAATAAATTGACCTACACATCAGCGATCACCGAGCTTGAAAAGATTGTGGAAGAAATTGAATCCGGTGAAATAGATGTTGATGTTCTTACGGAAAAGGTAAAAAGAGCATCAGAGCTGATAAAGTTCTGCAAAGACAGTTTGAGAAACACGCAGAAAGAGGTTGAAAAAACCTTAACTGATATAGAAGCAGATCGTAAGGCCGAAGAAGAGTAAATTCGTCAACGCTTAATCTTGCCTGTTCAAAAGTAACTGTGTGGTTTGTATTCTCACCTCCACCGAGTGTTCCTGATGGTCGTCAACAAGGGGAATAACCTGATCGTCGCGCTCAACGCCATCGACCGTCACAATCGTCCCGCCATTTCCGGTGCGCGTTTGCAGGACCGTGATATGGTAGATAGTTTCCCGGTATCGGTAGTGTATCTTGAATGTCTCCCAATCAGCAGGGAGGCACGGTGCGAAACGTAGTTTGTCTATTTCAAGCCGCAGCCCCAGAAGTGATTCCACAATAAGCCGGTACATCCAAGCGGCTGATCCCGTGTACCACGTCCATCCACCGCGTCCGATGTGCGGCGGGAACGCATATACGTCCGCAGCAACAACATACGGTTCCACTTTGTAGGTTGCAATCCCCTCCGGTAATTTCGCATGGTTTATCGGATTTATCATTGCCAGCAGTTCCCATGCACGTCTGCTGTCGCCTAATTGAGCGAACGCCATCGCCGTCCAGACTGCCCCATGAGTGTATTGTCCGCCATTTTCCCTGACGCCGGGGACGTACCCTTTTATATAGCCGGGATTCAAATTCGACTTGTCGAAGGGCGGGTCCATGAGCTGGACCAGCGCATGCTCTCGGTGAACGAGGCGCTTATCCACAGCTTCCATTGCCATATGCGCGCGGTTGGCGTCTCCGGCACCGGAGAGAACAGACCAGCTTTGCGCAATAGAATCAATTTGGCATTCGGGATTACTCGCTGAACCGAGCGGCGAGCCATCGTCGAAGTAAGCACGGCGATACCATTCACCATCCCAGCCATTCTTTTCGATATTCCGCTGCAGTTGAGCAGCCTCCCTCTGGCAGCGTTCGACAAAGGGGAGGTCACCATGTATGCGTGCAATATCAGTGAACCGCATGAGCACTTCATAGAGGAAGAATCCCAACCATACACTTTCGCCTTTGCCGTGTTCGCCGACAAGGTTCATGCCGTCGTTCCAATCACCCGAGCCGATGAGCGGCAGGCCATGTACGCCAAAGCTGATGCCTCTCAGGATAGCCCGCACACAGTGATCGTACAAACTGGCCGCTTGTTCAGACCGGCTGGGAAGATCGTAATACGAGTCCTCGTCGGCATTTACCGGGCGGCCATTGATGAAGTGGACGGATTCATCTAATACTCCGGTGTCTCCGGTGTTCAGAACATAACGGCACGTAGCCAACGGTAACCAGAGGAAATCGTCCGAACAGAGCGTACGCACACCGCGCCCTGACGGATGATGCCACCAATGCTGGACATCTCCCTCCCGGAACTGACGGGCAGCACAGAGGAGAAGGTGCTCGCGCACGAGACGCGGCTCTGTGTGGATGAGTGCCATCACGTCCTGCAACTGATCGCGGAAACCGAAGGCGCCCGCCGACTGGTAGTATCCGCTGCGCGCCCAAAGGCGGCACGCTATAGTTTGGTATAAGAGCCAGCCGTTGGTCAGGACATTGACGGTCGGGTCGGGTGTTTCCACATTCACTGCGCCGAGCGTGTGATTCCAGTATTGCCAGACCGTTTCGAGCGTGTTGTGCGCGGCGGCAGCTCCACGGAAGCGACGTACCAGGTTGCCTGCGTCATCGGCATCGCGCCCTACGCCGAGCCTGAAGATGATCTCGCGCTCTTGCCCGTCGGCCAGATCGAATGGAACCTGGATAGCGGCGCAGGGATCCAAAGCGGTCCCCACCTTGCCGGAGAGGCGCAACCGGGTCATCGCGGCAGGATTCCGAAGCGTGCCGTTACGCCCGAGGAACTCAGTTCTGTCGCCGCTTAAGGTCCGGGGCGTATCGTCCACATCAAAGAAAGCAGTCCGGTTGCGAAACTCCGTGTTATATGGGTTGCGCGCGAAGAGCGCGCCGCTATTCGG
>JALHSV010000116.1 GCA_022865525.1 Thermodesulfovibrionales bacterium | reverse complement strand
CGGCATGCCCGAGGCAAGGATTCCCCTTGCTCAGGCAACGATTTATGTCGCACAGGCGCCCAAGAGCAATGCAGGCTATAAGGCAATTGAAGCAGCGTTAAAAGATGTTTCAACCGAAGAGACCATGGAAGTGCCGGATCATTTAAAAGACAGCCATTATCCGGGAGCAAAGAAATTAGGGCATGGAAACGGGTACAAGTATCCGCATGACTATGGCGGATATGTTGAGCAGGAATATCTGAAAAAGAAGAAGAAATACTATAATCCGTAAACTAAAATCGGAACTGGATTCCGGGTCAGGCGCGGAATGACCATAATTGAAAATACATGATCCCGAAAACCGCTCTCGAACTGCTTGAATTTCATAAACTGCTCAGGCACATCGCTGATTTTGCCAACAGCGCAGCCTCAAGTGCATATATTTTCACTATCGGTCCGCTGAACAACAGAGACGATGTTGAAATCCGCCTGAAGCAGGTCGGCGAGATACGCAAGATGACCCACGAAGGCACGCCATTACGGCTTTACCCGTTTTCTGACTTATCGCCGTACCTTATCAACATACGTCCTGAAGGCGCTGTCCTTGAGGCGATTGAACTCGCTGAGTTTATTCCTGTCCTGAATATAGCCGCAGGGGTAGGGCAGACAATTGGGGACAGATTCGACGTTCCATCGCTCATGCAGCTCGCAGGCTATCTCACGGGATTCCCGGATATTCTCAAAACACTGCAAAAATCGATTGATGCCGAAGGAAACGTCCTCGATTCGGCGTCGTTCCTTCTTGCTGACCTCCGGGCACAGATACGGAAACTTGAAGGCAGGATTCGAAAGAAACTCGAAGAGTTCACACGGGACGAGAAACTTTCTGTCTTCCTTCAGGACGACTTTGTCACAACGAGATCAGGCAGGTGGGTCATACCGGTCAGGATGGACTCGAAGGGCATGGTGCCGGGAGTTGTCCATGACGTCTCGAAATCGGGTGAAACAGCGTTCATTGAGCCGCTCCTCATCATCAACCTCTCGAATGAACTGGAGAACCTTGTCGCCGAGCAGAAGGCTGAAGAACTCCGCATTCTGCGCACTATCTGTGCAGCGGTACGGAAGGTGCTTGATGAGTTCGAGAGAGAATTCAGGACTGTCGTTTCTGTCGACGTATTGAACAGCATTGCACGGTTTGCTGATAAACTCGACATGGAAAATCCGGCAATCACTGAATCGGATCATATTTATCTCACTAATGCACGGCATCCGCTCCTCCAACTGGCGCTCAGTAAGACGGATGCATCCCGTCAGGTTGTTCCTTTGGATATCATGCTTGGCGGGGATCACACGGTCATGGTCATCACGGGGGCAAATGCTGGCGGCAAGACCATTGCGATCAAAACAATTGGTCTGCTTGTCCTCATGGCATTGTCAGGAATGCCGGTACCCGCTGATTCCTCATCTGCCATACCATTCGTAGAGCATCTCCTTATTGACATAGGAGATGAACAGTCGATCGAGAACAATCTCTCCACCTTCTCTGGCCATATGTCGAATATCTCGGAAATTCTGGAAAAAAGGGATTCTGGCGCTATTGTGCTGATCGATGAACTCGGTACCGGAACCGATCCGGATGAAGGAGCTGCGCTTGCCTGCGCCATTCTCAAGCATATCCGGGGCAGCGGTGCCCTCGTATTCGCAACCACCCATCTATCGGACATTAAAGGCTTCGTGCACAGGACGGAAGGGATGCTCAATGCATCCATGGAATTTGATCATAAGACGTTTACTCCGCTGTACAGATTGAGAGTCGGTGAGCCCGGCCAGTCGCATGCCCTCGATATAGCAAAAAGATACGGTATCCCCGAGAGTCTTATTGAGGATGCCAGAACAATGCTGGGCAGCATGAAGGTTGAACTTGACCATATGATTTCGGATCTGCAGGCAAAGAGACAGGAGCATGAAACCGCACTGCAGGCTCTCGAAATGGAGCTAACTGCAGTAAAGGAAAAGGACCGGCTTCTCATCAAAGTGCTTGCCGAGACGAAAGAAAAACAGAAGGGCATTATTGCTGAAGCATACCGTGAAGCATCCGGCCTTATTGCCGATACAAAACGGCAGATGAATATCTTTCTCGATGAGGTGAAGAAGAAAGAGAAGGGCGAAAGGCAGAAAGCCGTCAAAAAAGTTGAAGAAGCTCAGGAAACCGTCACCGGGAAACTCCGGGAACTCGATGCCGGGGATATGAGAGCCCCTTCAATTGATGAAATAAAAAAGGGAGATGTTTTTTATATCCGGTCTCTCGGACATGATGCATCGGTCATCGAAGTCAATGCAAAGAACATGCGTGTAAAAGTTTCGGCGAGGAACATGGAGATCGAAGTTCCTTTGTCGGATGTAACTTTTGCGAAAAGAAAATCACCGGTCGTTCCTGTGTCTTTCCCAAAGCCTGAAAAGAGTGAAGAAACGATTCCCCTGAAAATAAAATTTGTCGGCTTGCGGGTCGATGAAGCGCTCTCACGGCTTGAGCGGTTTCTGAATGATGCCTCACTAAGAGAACTGCCTGAAGTTGTTATTGTCCATGGAATCGGAAAAGGTCTGCTTTCAAAGGCAATTCATGAGCATCTGAACGGTCATCCGCTCGTAAAGAAATACCGAAGCGGCACACTTGAGGAAGGCGGAGCCGCGGTGACCATCGTGACAATGAAATAAGGCTATACGTAAAACCCACTACTGGAGAAACAAGCGGGGATAGTGTTCATACACAGTGCGCAGTTGGTAGATCAGAACCGATGTATAGAGCATTATTGAACACACCAATGATATCCTGGAAAGCCTGAAGCCTCCGAAGATGCAGAAAATTAATAGTGAAACGGCCATCAATAGGTATTTTACCCAGAAGAATGGTACCTGCCCGTAGTCTAAACAAAAAGCCATCACGGGATTCGCCTCAACGATGATATTTTCGCTAACCAGTAAGAGCGTCAGGAACCCATCCAGCACATTCAAAATAAGAAGTACGAAGATCGCAATGAACAGCCGGGTGTCATACAAGTCCACGAATATATGCTTTCGCATGTCGTCATTTCTCCTAACTGCCTTCCGACGGCCGCCGGTGAGTGTATATCTGCTCAGAAAAGGTGTCGGCTTGACACGCCTGTCTGTTCTCTCCCCTTTGTCTTCTGCAATGCTGTTCATAACAAGGTCACGGTTCTCCGGCATTCCATACATGGTTCGTTCGGGGAACGAACCTACTTCTCAGCCCTAAATGTAGGGCTCCTTAATCCTTCCTCTCTTTTTATCGAGAGCGATGAGAGATTACACTTCAGCGTAGTGGTCATTCCCCGAACGGCCAGTAAAATGATTCTTCCTTTTATAATATGAATTGGTTCGGGGCTGTCAATCCACGAAGGGTTTGAATATGAAGGATAAAGGTTCTATAAGAAATTAAAACTAAAGTTTCACACTGGACAGACTAATAAGGTCGTACGCATGAAGATATTAATTACTTATTATACCCTGCGGGCTCTGCCGTAGTACTATATTTCTGTCATTCCGGCTTGGCCGGAATCTTTCGAACAAACCAGAAGGATTCCCGACAAGCGGGAATCGACATGATCTATTGGCTCACAAAAGAGGACATGAAAATAATCGTTTTTTCGTCATGCCCGAGGTTGTAGTCGGGCATCCATTTGGTTTGAACGTGGATTCCCGCCTACAGACTGCGG
>JALHSV010000115.1 GCA_022865525.1 Thermodesulfovibrionales bacterium | reverse complement strand
TTGAACAGTTCCTCATCATTTGCATTGAGGATCATATCGACTTTTCTGGCTTTCCTGCTGTGAACGGCTTTCAATACTTCATCAAAGCGTTCTCCTTTTATGTATCTGTCCCATATATTTTTTTCTTCGTCGGTCTCTTCAGGAAATTTCCAGTCTACCGCGATTCGTATGCCTTCGCCAGAAGGCCGCTTGATAAATGTATATACTTGTTTCCCATAATCTTTGAAAATAAGGTTGCCCTTCCCGAATGTACATCCTGTCACTACTTGAACAGCATCGACTCCGCAGGAATTATTTTCGACAATTGCGACAATCTCTTCATCTATCGCTCTTTCTCCAAGTGCCTTCAGAGCAAACAGAGCGACCCGGTAACCAAAAGCGAGACCGGGACAGGAATGCCCATGGAAATCTACAATGTCATCGAATGTTTTCATTGAAATGATTTTACCTCAAAAGAAGAGAATTTTGTAAATTAAGATATGAAAAGAAAACTGGAGTTATTACAAAAGATCTGGATTGTCTTATTGCAATCTCAGAATTTTCAATTGTCTTTCAATCTCCTTTTGCTCGGCTTCTTCCATCATCATAAAGTAAATATTATTAATAAAAGCTTTTCCTTTATTGGTCAATACAAATGAGTCGGACGTTTCCTCCAGCATCCGCATATCGATCAACTCCCTCAATTTATCCCCATATCTTTCTTTCATCTGTTCGGAAAGAATGTTTTTAGGCAATCGCAGCAACCTTGGAAATCCTACGATAGGAATTCTCTGCAATTCATCTTCCGTCAGCTTTCTTAAGGACAGTATTGCCGGCACTTCAGATTTAAGATATTGAGCATATCTTTTGTTTCTGTACTTGTATCCGTTTATTAAACCCAACGAGCCAGAGCCAACTGCGATACAATCGGATTCCCCAAAATATGCTTTCTCAAGCAGTATCTCACCTTTATTGCAAAACAAATACTCTGTGGCTTGTACATATCCTGAAGATTCCAAGACAGAGGTCGCAGCCAGAATAACCTTCACCAGGTCTTCGCTCGTGGGAAATGGAAGCCCTTGCTTGCTGATCCTCTGCGCCAGCGGGTTGTGGAACGGATAATACTGTGAAAAATCAACGCCATCGACCCCCAGTGCTATCGCTTTATTAACATCAGATTCCACGGTTTCTAACGGGTTACCGGTGCCGAGGTCCGGGAATCCGTACATTATGTCCACGTACGTAATAATCCCTGCCCTTTTTAAATGTGTTAATGCCTCAAGTGTATCATCCAAAGAGGAAAGTATATTGAGATGCCTCCTCAGCACAGGATCAAAAGTCTGGACCCCGACACTTACTCTTGAGATCTTCTTTTCCTTGAGCAGGCCAATCATTCCGTCATGAAGAGTTACGGGCGAGCACTCGATATTCAATGGAACATGATCAGCCCTGAATCGATTTCTGACATTATCAATCAAATCACCAAGGATATCTTCCGGCAGAAGACTTGGCGTACCGCCTCCTATGTGTATACCGCTGATTTCCAATCCCAGTACATACGGTTTTCCGGCATAATGATCTATTTCAGACTTCAAAGCGTCAATATATCTGCTCAGTTGAGCGAGATCGTAAGCTTTGTCAAAGCCGCAAAACGAGCATTCGGAATTGCAGAAGGGGAGATGGACGTAAATCAGGCTTTTTCGGGGGGCACTTTTTCCCAAAGATATTGCAAATTCATTCAATTTCTCATGAGTGGCTCTTTCCCTTGCAATGTCTAAATAGGGGAAATAGAATTGATGCGGTAACAATATTTTTTTCATCTCAGCAGTCCATCCTTAAAAATAAAGAGCAAAAATTCACCGTTGACTTCCTTTTTCGGAAAAATTCTTTTTTACGATATTGTATACTAATCGAATTCTTATAGTGCAGCAAGGAGACATTCGTGAAAAAATCTGAACCTCGGATATTGCCCGGATTTCCTCAGGAACTCGCTTATACAACCGTTGGCACTCAATTAAACGGCAGCAAGGAGTTTCTCGAAAGATTTTTGCTGATGAATTCCGTGTTGATGGACAATGCGCCATTGCATATCGCAGTGCATTTCATAAAGAAACTCGATACTCTGCCGGATCCCTATGCTCAAATCCATTGTCATCCTGCGTGTGATGAAATAGGCCTGATCATAGCGCCAAAAGATGAGCTTGAATATGAAATTATCCTTGATGGAAAGGAAAACCGTGTGAAATCTCCTGCTGCGGTTTATATACCTGCCGGTACTTACCACAGGGCCCGTGCCTTATCCGGAAACGGGACCTATGTCTGTATTATACTTGATCCCCGGGGCCCCTGCGCTGACAATGTTACTGTAGCCGAGTGATTTCCTTAGGTAACCGTTAAGCAACTGCCCTTGCTCCATCCTTTGGTCCGATCCGGTAATAAGCCAACTTTGCTCGTGTGCTATTCCTCTACCAGGGACCGGATAACTTTACCCATGACATCGACTGGAATGGTTTCTATGAACTCTATATGCCGCGGTATTTTAAAGGCTGCCAGCCGATCCCTGCAAAAGGTCACAATTTCCTTTGCCGTACAGTCTGGATGAGCAACAATTATTGCCTTGATGATTTCCATCCCTCTTCTGTTCTTGACCCCGGTAACATAGGCATCCTTAACTTTAGGGTATAATAACAGGGTATTCCTGATTTCAGCAGGATCTATCTTGATCCCGGCTGAATTGATAATCGCCTTGTTTCTTCCGACAATATGCAGATTGCCCTCTGAATCGAGCATTCCGAAATCGCCGGTCTTGAAATAACCACCCGAAAACGCCTCACTACTGAGCTCAGGCTCATCCAGATATCCCTTTATCATCGAAGTGCTGCTAACGAACACCTCGCCTGTTACTTCAGGAGGAAGTTGCCTGCCTTCTTTATCAAGGATCCTTACCCTCACATTATTTAAAGGCTTGCCAACTGCTCCTATCTCATCAGCGTCTTCAAATTGAACCGAAATAGGGCCGGTTTCGGATGCGCCATAGTGCTCTCTGACCTTGATGCCAAATGTATCATAAAAATTTTTCTTCAGTTTTGCCGGTAAAGAAGCCCCTGCGGAAAGGCAGTAACGCATGGCTGAAAATTCATAGGACCTGTCTGCACAATCACAGAGGGAACTGAAGATAAAAGGCGAACCTATCAATACAGTGATTTCCTCTTGTTCCAAAACATCAAGCATGCTCCTTGGTGAAAATTCTCTCATGAGCACAAGCGATGCCCCCTTGATTATCGGAAGAAACATGCAATTCTCAAAGCCATTTGCGTGAAAGAAGGGCGTGACGCAGAGAAATCTGTCCTGACTGTTGACGTCCAAAGCCGAACCTAAATTTTCCGCCCCCGCGAATAAAAGCGCAGGTGTCTTTTGAATAATCTTGGGTCTGCCCGAGGACCCTGAAGTGCAAAGATAGAGTATGTCGGAATCGATGGTTTCTGCATCGGGAGAAATAGGACTGCTTTTGAGCAAGGAGTCGGCCTTGATATCCGCTGTCGGCCACTCAAGTTGGTCCATGAGCACGAAATATGGTGTTTTCTCCTTTAAAGGCATCTGTCCCCATCGCACAAGAAGATCGCTATGAGTGATTATGGTCTTGATTCCGCATTTGCTTGTGTAATACCGGAGTTCGTTTTCTTTGAAATTGGTGTTCAGAGGAATGGTAACCGCACCGATTTCTGCAGCCGAAAAAAAGGAATAGATAAAATCAGCACAGTTAGGAAGATACAATGCTATTTTGTCGCCCTTTTGTATGCGTAATTCCTCGGTGAGATATTTCTTGACCCTATCCTTCATAATGAACAGCTCTTCATAGGTAAGCATTAAATCCCCACACCTGATCGCCTGTTTCAGGGGATGCGCAACTGCCAAGGCACCTAAAACATCTTTCAGCATTGTGTTTTATCCTGTCCCTCT
>JALHSV010000114.1 GCA_022865525.1 Thermodesulfovibrionales bacterium | reverse complement strand
TTCATAGCCGGTAGAACTGGGGTATCTCGCAGACTTTCGGCAATGCCCTGTACACCGGCGCCACAGGCCATAGATAATATTGCGTCATACTGAGAAACCTCATCTTTTATCTGATCAATAAATTCCGGATCGCACTGCCGTAATATTGTCTTTTCTCCTGCAGTAACCTCATTCCCCGCTAATTTCCTGGCTATTGTGAGAGCAGACGCCAGCAGTTCAACTTGTCTCTCGCCTCCACTCATACAGACGGTGACGCAACTGCCGCAACCCAGGACCAGGACTTTTTTATAGTCCCTGATCATATTCTTTATCTCTTCGAATGGCTTAAGTTCCGCAACTATCATACTTCCACCTTCTTCCCTGTGCGTATCGGATTCACACCCAAGGCTTCGATCTTCTTCCTGAATTCTGAGAAATATTCTTCTTCAGCGATGATATCAAGCCTTCCCGCACCGATACCGGTTTCGTTCAATATCTTTTTTGCCCTCTTGATATATTCTTTCATTTGACGGCTCCCGTCCCTGAAACGGCATTCATCATCTGCGCAAATGCTGACGATAACGCCATCAGCACCCATCTCGAAAGGATAAATGAGCTGGGATTCGTTGATACGGCCGGTACAAAAGCTTCCGATCCAGTATACTTCATCGCTTTCGAAAGGAGGACCGACTGGAGATGCATATCTGCAGTAAATCCCTATGACGAGAAATTCCGGCGTTTCCTGCCTCGCAAAATCTATGACCTGATCCAATTCGGCCCTGACATCTTCTTTCCGTTCGAAACTCAGCTGTATCGCCGATGCCGGACATTCAGCAGCACAGATGCCACAGGCCTGGCACTGGCTGATATCGATCTCGGCAATGTCTCTTCCAGGAACCGGTATCCCGTAGGGACAAATGCGTACACAGGTAAGGCAGACAGCGCAATTTCCCAGAACAGATGCGCCTGCACCGCAGTTCAGGCAGCGCAGAGCTTCCCTTCGCGCCTGCTCCTGAGTGTAACCTAAGTCTACCTCTGCAAAACCACTGAATCGCTCTTTAACCGGCAAAACTGGCATCTTTTGCCTCTCAGATTTCTGAATCCCGTCGATCACATCGTCATCCAGTGATCGAAGTGCAACCACATTATCAATATCTATCCCCGTTTGATTGCGCAAATAACGATGAATCGCTTCAGCCGCTCTTCTTCCCGATGCCATGGCCTCGATCACACTCAAAGGCCCTGTCACGACATCACCTGCGGCAAAAACACCCGTAATGTTGGTAATACCCGTAGCATCTTTAACGATTACCGTCCCCTTCTTAGTTAAATTTAACCCGTCATGTTTTAGGGCTTCAGCATCCGGTGTGTAACCGATGGCTAAGATCATCGTATCGGCCTCTATTTCAAACTCAGAGCCTTCTACCGGCACAGGACGTTGTCTTTTAGATGCATCAGGCTCTCCGAGTTCCATTTTGACGAACCTTACGCTCTGAACTTTCCCTTCACCTGTCACTTCAACTGGAGAAGCCAGATAGAGTATATTTATCCCTTCTGTTTCAGCTTCATCGACTTCTTCACGGCCTGCCGGCATCTCAGCAAGGGTCCGGCGATAGACAATGGTAACATCCGGACAACCGAGACGGACAGCGGTACGGGCTGCATCGATTGCTGTATGTCCACCTCCGATAACTAAAACCCTCTCGCCTAAGTCTGGTATCTGGCCTCTGCTGACCTGCTTAAGAAATTCAATGCCTGAGATGACCCCGGCTAAATCACTGCCCTTACATTTTGGGAATAGACTCTTCTGACTGCCGACAGCTAAAAAAACCGCATGATAATCTTTAAGAAGCCCTTCGAGGGTGAAGTCTTTGCCCAAGGATACACCTGTCCTAACTTCTATACCCAGAGATAAGATATCATTAATTTCCCCTTTAACAACCTCCTTGGGAAGTCTGTACTTCGGTATCCCCTCGCTCAGCAGCCCTCCGAGCACGTTCTGAGCCTCATAAATGGTGACTTTATAGCCGAGCAATGCGAGATCGTGGGCTGCCGTGAGACCGGCAGTACCACTCCCCACTATGGCAATCCTTTCCTCGAATGAATTTTGGGGACTTTCTATGAACTTCAGATCTTTTGTCTGATCTACTGCAAACCGCTTCAATGCCCTTATCGAAACGGGCTCATCCACCTGGGCGCGTCTGCAGGCTTTCTCGCACAATCTTGTGCATATTCTTCCGCACACTGAAGGTAGCGGATTTACCTGACGGATTATGCGGATTGCTTCTTCTGCATCACCCCTGGCAATTGCAGATATATAACCACGCACATCTGTGTGTATCGGGCATGCTGCCTGACAAGGGGATATAGCTTTATCGCTCATTTGTTCCCCCTTAGAGCCTCTATTTTTGCCGGGAGCAGAACGGTGAATATAGTGCCCACGCCTACCTTACTTTCTATATTAATGGTGCCGTAGTGGGCATCCACAACGCTTTTTACAATGGAAAGGCCCAGACCGGTACCGCTGATATTTTTTGTCAGATCGGATCTTACCCTGTAGAATTTATCGAAAATTCGTGGGAAATCCACGTCTTCAACACCTATTCCCGTGTCAGTGACTTCTAACTGAACGTTCTGTGCATTTTCACCCATCTCGACATTAACCTTCCCTCCCGGTGGTGTGTACTTAATGGCGTTGCTGATCAGGTTAATAAACAATGCCTCCACACTGCTTCTGTTCCCACTGATCACAGGAAGGTTATCATCTATTTTTACATGAAGGGCGATATTCTTATCCTGGGCCTGGGGTTGTATCAGCTCGACAGTCCTCTTCAGAATCTCAGCGACATCCAGATGCTCTATCTGTTTCAGATATCCTCCCTCTTCTATAAAGCATACATCAAGGATATCACGTATCAAATCGACCATGCCTTTTATTCTATTCTTGACCTTTTGAAGCAAATCCATTTGTTTATCATTCAACTCTCCCACAATCCCATCCAGAAGGATAGATGTCTGAAGTAGTGTGGAGCTTAACGGGGATTTCAATTGATGAGACACCATGGACAGGAAATTTGCCTTGATATTATCTATTGCACTTAACCGTGAGACATCATGGAGCAGAGTTACCGATCCGATGAGTAACCCATCCTCATTTCTCACAGGGTTGACATGAACCCTGAGCCTTATATCACTTAAGTCTATAAGGCATACCTCTTCGGTATGATAAGGCAGATCAAGTGCTAAGGTGTTAGTAATAAGGCTAACCAGCACACTATTGCCGATGTGATTTTGGACCGGCTGACCCAGGGCCGCCTTTCCCTGTATGCCCAGAAATGCTTCGGCCTTTCGGTTATAGAGGATGATATTACCCTGCTTATCAGTAACCAGTATCCCATCTGATAGACTGTCAACCACAGCATTTAGAGATTCTCTCATTGCTCTATAAGGCATATTTCTTCCCCACTATAAATATATCCTGAACTGAACGATTTTTACTGATTAAGCCTAATAATTGTCATTCCGAAGAAATTCTCACCAGCTTTTCTACTCTGTCTACAATCTCCCTTGGCTCTACGGGTTTTGGGACATAGTCATCCGCCTCTATTTTCATGCCCATTTCCTTGGTATAACTTGTTGTAGGTATGGCATCTCC
>JALHSV010000113.1 GCA_022865525.1 Thermodesulfovibrionales bacterium | reverse complement strand
TTGAACAGTTCGGTAATACTGATGAGCGTAGCGGCAAAATAGCATGTCAGGGCAAGTTCGAATAAGAGTACCCCCATTAGAAACAGCCGAGCTCGCAGTCGGTGATCTTTACCTGAAGCTCATTAGCAGCTTTGCCAACTTCCTTGTACGAAACAGACAGTTCCCGGGCAATGTTTCTCGCGACCGCACAGGGCAGTCTGTTGTCTTTAACTCTTTTCTGAATTTCTTCCTTTATTTTTTCTTTCATCGCAATAAACAGGGTCCATGGATTCTTCCTGAAAATGTTTTGCCCCGTGAACCCTTGTTATTACTAAAATATTACATCATCGGACTTTAAAAACTCAATTGAACCGGCGTTTTCGGAGACTTGCTCATAATTAGCGAGGGATTTCTTCAAACATGAATTTTGGGATAAAGCTGTTCAACCGTATCAATGTCTGTTTTTCCAATAATCAGGATGTCTGCGCAGATGCATTACCGCGAGGATCGAAATGTCGTTCTGTTCGATACTATAGACAACACCGAAAGGAAAACGGTTTACAAGACAGCGCCGGATGTCTTCTCCTATGACAGGCCAAGCAGTTGGGTAAGTTACAATATTTTGAATACTGGCAAGCACCTCGATAGAAAAATCATAACCAAGGCCGCGTTCACGATCTTCATAGTAGTTGATAGCTTCATGGAACTCTAATTCCGCCTCAGGATGAAATGAGAAAGTCATTCCCCGAAGCGTTTCCTAATTTTTGAAAACACCTCATTCCCCGGGTTAGGCTTTACGCTACCAGAGCGTAATTCTGCGAGTCGACGTTTGGCAACGCTTAACCATTCTCTATCGATCTCAGCCGATGGAGGATTAAGTGATCGAAGTAAAGAATCAATAACCATTGCCCTTTCCTCAACGGGAAGGGACTCTGCTTCCTGTATTATTTCCTTGATCCCTTGCATCATTCGCCCCCTTCACTATTTATTTTATAATGTAACACATTGATTTATAATCGGCAATGAAGAACCCTGCGGCAGAGACCGCAGGGTTCTTCATTTTCCGTTTCGAAGGCAGGATGATCAAGCCAACGGGCGTAGGTATTTTTACCGCTCTCCTCTTGAGGGAAAATCGGAAAGGTTTTGGTACTTACCGCATTCGCGGCAAAACAGGATTCAAAATATTGCCGGAGTAAGCAGCAAATTTTGTGAAACAGGCGGCGGAAAAGCACGGGACTGAGCATCAAGTTTGACCAACTGTAGTCTTACTTGAATCCGTATCAGTAAATCTTATGGGTAAAGTGGGAAGTTAACGGATTGATTCTTAGGGGATTATTATTAATAGCATTACTGCAAACAAAGGGTGGTGTAAAGAATTCTTACAGTTTTTAACGAGTTGCTTGTCGGAAAACTTTACAGTTTTTAAAATATATATTTAGCACTTTATTATCTCTAAAAATGTGCTACCGGGATATAAGCCATACCTTTATGGCACTTCTTTTCTCTCCATCATCTGGAAGTGCTGTTCGAATACTTTCCGGAAATGGAAGCCATAAATCGAAAAAGTAATGGCCCGGGGGAAGAGCCTGGGGCGCCTGAAAAGAGACCAAAAAAACAGCCTCCAGTAATAGAACCGCCCCTTCGCTATTATTCCCAGGATAAATACAGATTTTAGTCCCGCACTCAGATAACTCCATTTCACGTGAAATACCTTTTTCTGCGTCGGACGGTAATTTTTCAGAAATTGTTTAACCCGACCGTAATACTGTTTCGGAGAATAAATTGTCTCGATGACATTCTTATACCCGCTGATGAGCCGTTCGTACTTCATCTTCGGAATAAAGTTCATGGAACAGTCTGTATTATCCCCCGTCGTTAATTTCACCAGCCTGTTCTCTTTGAGCAGCCGCCTGTAGAGGTTCGTCCCGCGCGGAGCATTCAGGAGACCTACCATCGCTGTCGCAATTCTGCTCTCCTGGATAAACCCTATCATTTTCTCGAAGATCGATAAGGGATCCTTGTCAAAGCCGATGATAAAACCAGCCTGCACTTCCATCCCAAAACTCTGTATCTTCCTGACACTTGCTATCAGGTCACGGTTTTTGTTCGGTATCTTCGCGCATTCCTGCAGACTTTCCTCATTCGGCGACTCGATGCCGACAAAGACCGTGTCGAACTCAGCCCGCACCATCATTCTCATGAGGTCTTCGTCGTCGGAAAGGTTGATAGAGGCCTCGGTAGTAAAGGAGAAGGGATATTTTCTCATTTCCATCCACAGGATGATCGATGGCAGTATCTCTGCCTTCAGTTTCGTCTTGTTCCCGATAAAGTTGTCGTCAACAAAGAATACCCCGCCTCTCCAGCCGAGGGTGTAAAGCTTCTCCAGCTCCGCAATCACCTGCCCGCTCTCCTTTGTCCTGGGGACCCTGCCATAGAGCGAGGTGATATTGCAAAATTCGCAATCAAAGGGACACCCCCTCGAATACTGGATGTTCATGCTCGCATAGTACTTGAAGTTTATGAGCTCATAGGAGGGGATGGGGGTGGTTGTCACGTCAGCCCACGTGTTTTCAGATGCATAAAGATGACGGGCCCGCCCTTTTCGTAAATCGTCGAGAAAAAGCGGAAGGGTAATCTCTGCCTCGTTGAGTATTAGATGGTCTATATCGTCAAACTCTTCGTAGTTCTGAGTAAAGAGCGGCCCTCCTGCCACAACTTTAACGCCGATCGCCCTGCACCTGTTCACTACCGTTTTCACCGATTCCTTTTGGATCGACATAGCGCTCAGAAAGACATAATCCGCCCAGAGGAGGTCGGCGTCCTCCAATCTTCTGACATTCATGTCCACAAGCCGTTTGTCCCATTCGGAAGGAAGCATTGCGGCTACTGTCAGAAGGCCCAAAGGTGGATTAGCTGCCCTCTTCGAAATGAACTTGAGGGCGTAGGTAAAACTCCAGAATGTGTCAGGACATCCCGGATATACCAAAAGTATCTTCATGAAAAAACTCCTTTTACTTAATGAATATAATACCACCATTGAAGTTTTTATAACTGCTTCGAGCAAAAAGCCACCTTCTCGCTACGCTCACAATGATAAACTCTCTGTCAGCAAATTTGGAAGAACAGGCGAATTTACAACTTGCCGTCTTTCATGTAAATTGTTAGTATTATCTGCCGTTGAATATTTGGTTTCATTGTCATTCCCGCTTGTCGGGAATCCTTCTGACTTGTTCAAAATCGTGAGGAAAGATTCCGGCCAAGCCGGAATGACAGGAATATGATCCTGCGACAGAGACCGCGGGGTGTAATAATAATCGTGATGAAATTGTTAGAAAAATTAGGTGAACTCTCCCTGTACTATATCAACCAGATCGGGAGAATGGGGATATTTCTTGTTCTGGTTTGTATCAATATCGTCAAACCCCCATACTACAAAATTTCCTACGTCACCAAACAGATTTACCTTATCGGCTCCCTGTCAATATTCGTTATTGTTTTTACCGGTGTTTTTACCGGTATGGTACTCGGGCTTCAGGGCTATAATACTCTCAGCAAATTCGGTTCCGAAGGATTTCTGGGATCGGCCGTCGCCCTGAGTCTCATCAGAGAGCTGGGTCCTGTTTTAACTGCACTTATGGTAACAGGCCGGGCCGGTTCTGCTATCTGTGCCGAAATAGGAATCATGCGCAATTCAGAACAGATTGACGCCCTCGAATGTATGGCAATTGACCCGCATAACTACATTATGGCACCAAAATTCATTGCAGCCATTATTTCAATGCCTCTGCTTACCGCCATATTTGATGTTGTCGGCATCTTCGGCGGTTATTTGATAGGTGTAGTCCAGCTCGGGGCCAATGAAGGCGCTTATTTTCATAGTATGTACAAGAATGTGGAATACAACGATGTCTCCATGGGATTTATAAAATCCCTCTGCTTCGGACTGCTTGTTGTCTGGATCTGCTCCGCCAAAGGGTATTTTGTCCATCTGGAAAGAAAAGGCGGGTTCGGTGCAGAAGGTGTCAGCAGGGCAACCACAAGTGCTGTTGTAGTGTCGTCGGTTGCTGTCCTTGTATTCGATTATTTTATAACATCGGTTCTCCTCTGAAGATGGAACCTCTTATACAGTTAATAGATGTGCGGAAAAAATTCGGCGGGCAGGAGGTCCTGAAAGGAGTCAATCTCGCCATCTATGAGGGGAAAACTACGGTTATCGTCGGTGAGAGCGGGAAAGGTAAAAGTCTTGTCCTGAAACATATCCTGGGTCTCATAAAACCGGACAGCGGTAAGGTTCTGGTATTCGGAAAAGATATGAACAAAATAGGAAGTAAAGAATTAAAAGATATCCGGTCTCACTTCGGGGTGCTTTTTCAAAATGCTGCTCTTTTCGACTCCATGACCGTATTTGACAATGTTGCTCTGCCTTTGCGGGAGCGCACGAATGCTTCCGAAGAGGAGATAAAAATAATTGTCAATGAAAAACTGAATTTGATGGATATCGAGTACAGCAACGAAAAATATCCGGCCCAGCTCAGCGGGGGGATGAGAAAACGTGTTGGTCTTGCACGAGCCCTCGTTTTGAATCCCAAAATTGTTTTTTTCGATGAACCGACAACAGGACTGGATGTCGCGAAGAGCAATGAAATATACCGTGTCTTTCATCGAACACAGACCAAATTAGCATATACTGCTGTGATAGTCAGTCATGATGTCCCGAAAATATTCAAACTTGCCGATTATGTAGCATTGATCCATGAAGGAATTATTCAGGACTGTCTGACACCGGAAGATTTTCAGACTTCAGAAAATCCTGCAATCAGGGATTTCGTCGAAGAGACCATGGGACTCATCTATGAAAGCGAACACGTGGAGGGGTAAACAATGAACAAAATAAGCATTGAAACTGCTGTCGGGATCTTCATTATCATCGGCCTCGCATGCATGGCGTATCTTGCGGTCAAGCTGGGTGACATAAATCTCTTCGGAACAGAACAGTACGTGGTGAACGCCCGTTTCTCAAATATTTCGGGACTCAAGGAAGGGTCAACCGTTGAGATTGCAGGCGTTAAGGTCGGTAAAGTCTCTAAAATTTCTCTTAATAATTATCAGGCGTTTGTTGAACTGCTGATAAACCCGGGGATAAAAATTCAGGAAGATGCTATTGCGAGTATCAGAACACAGGGCATAATCGGTGATAAGTATGTTAAGATTTCCCCGGGCGGTGCAGAGGACTATATCAGGCCACAGGGCGTTCTGACAGAAACCGAATCATCAGTCGACATCGAGGAGTTGGTCAGTAAATACATTTTCGAAAAGAAAGAAAATACAAAGGAATAAAGAAGCTGATGTCGGCCTTACATAAATCGTAACTGAACATGGAAGACGGCACAATACATAATCATATCTGTAAATTTAAAGACGAGATAACTTTTTCTTTCCTCAATGAAAAAGACTTCGAAAAAATCTCCTGTTTTTTTGAATCCGTCACGTATCCTGCTCAAACGGTAATCTTTAAGGAAGGTGATCCGGCTGATTTTATTGGGTTTGTTCTTTCAGGAAAACTCGAGGTGAAAAAACAGACCGAATTTAAAGGCAATCAATTAATCATTGCTATTCTTACCAGGGGTGCTCTCGTCGGAGAGCTTTCGATATTCGATGAGCATGAACGCTCAGCAACCGTTGAAGCTGTCGAAGAGACCTCGATACTAAAGCTTAGAAATGAAGCATTTGATGCACTGCTTAGAGAATACCCCGAGATAGGGATCAGAATTCTGAAAGGTTTTATCCGTATCCTCTCCCTTCGTTTGCGCAAAATCACAGAGAGGCTTACGACAATTTTTTAACGACGAAAGAATTCTTAGTCTTCAACTTTCTTTTTCCGGTGCTGGACATATGCATCACGGATCGAGACGTAAGGGTCGATAGCTGATTTCTTGAGGTCCTCATAGTCTCCAATGCGGAAAGAAGTCTCGTTTACCCTATCGTAAACCGTGATTCCCACAGCGGTTTCTGTCGGATTTATATAATGAACAGGGTTCAAGAAATAGTCACCTACCCTGCCGACTGTATCACGCAGGGATGAAGGGCCAAGGAATGGCCATATCAAATAAATACCATGGCCGATTCCGTAGCTTCCCAGTGTCTGGCCAAGATCTTCGTCCTTTTTCCTGATGTCGAAGTCCATTTTCGCTGCATCTGCAAGACCGCAAACACCTGCCGTTGAGTTATAGAGAAAACGGAACAGCTCATTCCCGGCATCTTTTATTTTCAATTGGAAGAGATTGCTCACAAAGCGTATGGGGGTTGTGATGTTGTCAAAAAAGTTGCTGACCGATAGCCTGATATCCTCCGGAACAACAGCAGAATATCCCTGGGCTAAAGGCTTCATGAGCCAAAAGTAGAGCTTGTCATTAAAATGATACATTGTTTTATTCCAGGGATACAGGGGATCTGCAATCTGAACAACTTCTTCTTCACCCTCTTCCTCGGTAATATCTCCCAGATCGTCATCCGGTTTTTCCTCTGGTTCTTTGGACGGATCAGGCAGGGGCTCATTTTCTTGAGAAGGTATTATCTCTTCATTCTTATTTGAAGATATGTCTGAAATGGTTAAAGACGAATCGGCAGATACCTGCGTGGAACTGAGCAAGAGGAAAATGAGTACCAGAAATAAAGGTGATATCAGTTTCAATGGTTTTCCTTCTTTTGCATATTCTGTTACATTTCTTAACAATTCTTGTAATTCTATGCCTTTCCGGCTTTCTTTCTCAGGGTATCAAGCAATCCCTCCGGTGATTTATTCGCAAGGATCTGCGCAAACTGAGAACGATAATTGCTGATCAGACTGACACCTTCAATAACAACATCATAAACCCTCCATTCGCCCTCTTTCCGGATCACGCGGTAAGAGATCGGGATGTCAGCTTTCTTGGTTATAATGGTAGTCTGAACTTCAACCGTTTTTTCGGAAAGCGGATTTTCTTTATTGAAAATGATCTTCTCATCCGTATACGATACGATCCTGTCAATATAGGCACCTTCAAGAATGGATTTGTAAAGTTCAATAAATTCTTGCTGTTGTTCAGGCTTGAATCTGATCCAATTCTGACCTAGTGTCCTTCTCGAAAGCTCGGCGTAATCAAACATCTTTTCTGAGACGAAGCGAATTTTCTCCTTCTTTATTTTTTTCATCGATTCTCCCTTAAGGGATGTGTCACGTAATACATCAAGCACTTTATCGACATGTCCTTTGACAGTTTCAAGTGGGACTCCGGCATGTGCTGAGACCGGAGCAATCAACAGGACAATAAGAAGAATCAGACTAATAATATTCTTTCCCATAAATGCCTCCTGAAAATTACCTGCATAGTTTTTTTAACTACTCTGTATTATATAATTCTATTAATCGATATTCTTAAGGAAGTCCTTTATGAGGCCTGATAGGTACTGAATAAATTCTTCTCTCTTATTTCTCACGAATAGTATAGCGCCTTGGGGTATTTCAGGTGGATATTTTGATTGAAAAATTACGATGTCTGCCATCCGGAGTATCTTTTCTGCACTGTTTTTCATTGTTCCCTCAGTTCCGGCAACGAATATGATGATATCCGGTTTTACTATTTCTACTGCACTGTTGCCTTCAACCACAATACCGTGCAGGTGAGACAACATTTCTACCGCCATCGGGAGAACAACGCCCAGCTCCGAATACGGTGACTGCACCCAGAGCACCTTTTCAGCGCCGGCATCGAGGAGCTTTTTTGTATCTTTCCCTTCCTCTGATATGACTGCTAAATCATCAACAATTGAACAATAAAGAGAGGTTTTTGTATATTTAATTGCCCCCCACCCTTTGAATGTTTTCAGGATAAGGGATGCGACAGAGGTTTTTCCGGCACCGCTGTGACTGCCTCCGATACCGATTATAACGGGTTTCACATTACGTTACACCAATACCGACAGTCTCTTCATCCTGTATTTTTACAACTTCCTTGTACCCGCATTCTTTCTTATGGCAGAAGAGCATCACATCGCCATTCTTGTTGCGTTTTTCGAGGAGGAATTCAGCGACACACTGCGGGCAATTCCTGGGAACAGGTTTATACCATGATGCGAAGGTGCACTGAGGATAATTTGAACAGCTCCAGAATTGCTTCCCTCTTTTTGAACGCCTTTCCACAATATCTCCACCGTCTTTTGGACATTTGATCCCGGTAGAGAGGGGCTTGGTATTCTTGCATTCCGGATATCGTGCACACGCAAGGAATCTCCCGTACCGTCCGGATTTCATGACCATAGGCGAGCCGCACTTCTCACACAGCTGATCTGTTTGCTGAGAATTGTGTTCTCCATTCTGCCCATTGATATCCTGTCCCTCCTGCAGGATTGGCTTTGTATTCTTACATTGCGGGAAGCCTGTGCAGGCCATGAATCTTCCATGTCTTCCCCATCTTTTGACCATAGGGAGACCGCATTTCTCGCATACAATTTCAGTCGGTATATCCTGCGGCTTAACTTTGCCGACAGTTTCTAAAGCCTCTGTCAGATCAATATGAAAAGGCTTATAGAAATCCGTTACAACCTTTTCCCACTTGATCTTGCCATCTTCAATATGGTCGAGTTCATCCTCCATTTTTGCAGTAAACCCTACGTCAATAAGCTCTTTAAATCTCTCAACAAGATAGTCATTGACAACCATACCGAGTTCCGTTGGAGAAAATTTCCCTTCGGTCTTCTGCACATACTTCCTGTCCTGGATTGTAGACAGTATCGTTGCGTAGGTGCTCGGTCGCCCAATCCCTTTTTCTTCCAGAACCTTCACGAGCGTTGCCTCTGTAAAACGGGGCGGCGGTTGTGTAAAGTGCTGTTTCGGTAACAGGTTGAGCAGTTTTAGCACTTCGCCTTCCATTAAAGCGGGGAGTGTCAGGCCGTTCTCCTCTTCGACTTCATCCTTGCCTTCTGTATAGAGGGCCATGAATCCGTCAAATCGGACAACCGTTCCGGTTGCCCTGAATTCATATGAAGGAGATTCAAGAATCCCTCCATCCCACTCTTTTTCAAATCCCCCTTTTCCCCCCTTTTCTAAAGGCGGGATGGGGGGATTCTTGATATGAAACGTGGTCTGTTCCAATTGGGCCGGAGCCATCTGACTTGAAAGGAAGCGATTCCATATCAGTGTATACAGAGCATATTGATCTTTTGAGAGAAACCGCTTGATGATCTCCGGTTTTTTATCAGTATATGTCGGCCTGATCGCCTCATGCGCCTCCTGTGCAGATGCCTTGCTCTTATAGACAGGCGGTTTTTCAGGCACATAGTCTTTCCCAAATATCGTTCCGATGAATGCCCGTGCCCATTCCTGCGCCTCTGATGCCACTCTGTGGGAATCTGTTCTCATGTAAGTGATGAGTCCCACGGAACCTTCCTCACCAAGTTCAATTCCCTCATACAGCTGCTGTGCTATCAGCATGGTCTTTTTTGCAGTGAACTTCAGTTTCCGTGCTGCCTCCTGCTGGAGCGTGCTGGTAATAAAAGGTGCATATGGCATTCTCTTCCGCTGTTTCCGCTCTATCTCGCTCAACACAAACTCTTTATCCCGTACATCATCTGCAATCTCTTGTGCGGTCCCTTTATCGGGTATAAAAAACTTGGTTTCTTTTCCAGATTTTTGATTTCTTTCCGTGGACTCACGATTGGTTTTTGAAAGTCGTGTCCAGAATGCAGGCAGTCTTGAGCCTTCAAACTCAGCATTCATACTCCAGTACTCTTCTTGCATGAATGCCTCAATCTCGCGTTCTCTGTCCACGATCAGACGAACGGTGACAGACTGCACTCGCCCGGCACTGAGCCCTCTGCGCACTTTCCTCCAGAGCAGCGGGCTGAGGTTATACCCGACAAGCCTGTCAAGAATCCTTCTCGCCTGCTGAGCCTCAACCTTGCTCATATCGATTTTATGCGGATTGCTGATTGCTTCCCGTACAGCTTTCTCGGTAATCTCATTGAAAACGATCCGGTAAATCTTTTTATGCAGACTCTTGGATTTCTTGTCTGAGATTTCAGATGCAATATGCCATGCAATCGCTTCGCCTTCCCTGTCGGGGTCAGGCGCAAGGAGCACAGTATCCGCCTCTCGTGAAGCTTTCTTGAGTTCCCTGATTATTTTTTCCTTCCCGGGTATCACAACATACTGAGGCGTGAAATTGTTCTCAACATCAACACCGATCTCCTTTGAGGGCAGATCTTTTATATGACCGATTGATGCTTTAACCGTATACTCCTTCCCAAGTATCTTATGAATGGTCTTTGCTTTTGCAGGTGATTCAACAATGACTAAAGAATTCATGCTAAATAAAACCTCTTTCCTGTAATTTGTTTCACTGCACCTTTTATTTCCAGTCCCAGAAGAACCCCGAGCACCTTTGATACCGGCACACCACTCTCCCTCGATATGTCATCGATCTGTTTTGGCTCTCCTGAGAGGACGGTACAGAGACTTTTTTCTTCCTCAGTGATGTCTATGGCAACCTTATCAGCAGACCTGATAAAACCTTTCAGCACAGGGGCAAGTTCTTCGACAATGTCGTTTGCTTGCCGGATAAGTGTTGCACCCATTCGAATAAGTTCGTTGGCACCCTCTGAGTTTGCAGATGTTATATTGCCGGGTACCGCAAAAACTTCCCTCCCCTGATCCGCTGCATATCTCGCCGTTATCAATGCACCGCTGTCAGAGGCTGCTTCTACAACCAGCACTCCGAGAGAAAGCCCGCTGATAATCCTGTTTCTTCTCGGGAAGTTCTCTTTATCAGGAGGAGTCCCGGGCGGAAATTCACTGATGACACCCCCTGATTCGCTAATCTTTTCCATCAGTCCTTTGTTCTCAGGAGGATAGGGGACATCGACCCCTGAGCCGAGCACTGCAATGGTTCTCCCTCCGGCTTTCAGTGCCGCTCTGTGAGACAGTGAATCAACC
>JALHSV010000014.1 GCA_022865525.1 Thermodesulfovibrionales bacterium | reverse complement strand
CGGGATGTCCTTTCTGAAGAGTATTTCATATGCGGCGAATCTGAGGATATTCCTGTCAACCGCTGCCATCCTTTTCAACAACCAGTTATCCGTAAACGTTTCGATCATAGCATCTATCTTGTCAAGGTTGTTTCGGGTTCCCTTTACCAGATCCATGGCAAATTCTTTTATATCACTCTGCTCTTTTTTGCCGGACCAGAATTCCTCAAGAGCCTTGTCATTGTATGCTCTCTCGGTAAAATCCAGTTGGAACAACATTTGGAGCGCATATTCCCGCGCCTTGCGCCGCTTCATAATTTAGCAGGCAGCAGTCAGGAAACAGGAGACGGGGGATATCAAAACTTACTCCCTGTATGCTGTTTGCTGACTACGATATGCAGATTTCACAGTTTCTTCTGAAGCTGCGCCATCTCGATGGCTGTGACAGCAGCATCCCAACCTTTGTTGCCGCTTTTCGTTCCAGCCCTTTCCACTGCTTGTTCAATGGTATCGCTGGTGATGATGCCGAATGCAATTGGTACTCCCGTCTCCATGGATGCCGATGCTATGCCTTTTGAGACTTCTGCTGCAATATATTCGAAATGTGGAGTAGCCCCCCTGATTACCGTCCCAAGACAGATTATGGCATTATATGTTCCTTTAAGAGCCATTTTTTTGGCAATAAGAGGAATCTCAAAAGATCCCGGGACTTTCGCAAGGTCTATGTCGTCTTCCCGTGCGCCGTGCCTTACCAGTGCATCTACTGCTCCATCAAGAAGCTTGCTTGTAATAAATTCGTTAAACCTGCTCACGACAATCCCGAACTTCAGCCCTTTCGCCTGCAGTTCGCCCTCAAATATTTTCATAAAATCCTCCATTCCCGACAGGGTTCGAGGATCCAAGGGTTCATGGGTTCAAGTGATAATTTTAAATTTCTTGAACCCTCGACTCATAGGATCCTTTTTGTTTACACGTTATCGAGTATATGCCCTAATTTTTTCTTTTTCGTCTTCAGATAGATAATGTTTCTTTCATTGGGATTCATTTCAATGGGGACTCTCGAGACAACCTTAAGGCCATACCCTTCAAGTCCAACAATCTTTTTGGGATTATTGGTCATGAGCCGCATCTTTCTTACCCCGAGGTCAACGAGGATCTGTGCCCCTATCCCATAGTCTCTCAGATCAGGTTTAAACCCCAGCTTGATGTTTGCTTCAACAGTATCGAGTCCTTTGTCCTGGAGTTCATAGGCCTTCAGTTTATTAATCAGGCCTATCCCGCGTCCTTCCTGTTGCATGTAGAGAATAACGCCCTTACCTTCCTTCCTGATTATCTCCATAGCCTTGCGGAGCTGCTCACCACAATCGCATCTCCGGGATGCGAACACGTCTCCCGTGAGACACTGGGAATGAACCCTGACAAGAACCTCATCATCGGGTTTTATTTCGCCTTTTATCAAGGCAATATGCAGATTGTTATCAATCGCATTGGAATAAGCAATTGCCGTAAAATCGCCACCATATGTTGTCGGAAGCTTTACCGTTGCAAGTCGCTTCACAAATAACTCGGTCCTCATTCTGTATCTGATGAGGTCTTTTATCGTGACAATTTTGAGATTATGTTTCTTCGAAAATTCCATTAATTCGGGTACTCTCGCCATGGTACCGTCATCACTCATGATTTCGCAGATCACCCCTGCATGATTGAGCCGTGCAAGTCTTGTCAGATCAACGGAACCCTCTGTTTGTCCTGCCCTCTGGAGAACGCCGCCTGCTTTTGCCTTGAGAGGGAAGATGTGGCCGGGTCGTGTGAGGTCCTCCGGCTTGGTCCCGGGATCAATGGCTGTCAGTATTGTTCTTGCCCTGTCCGCTGCGGAAATCCCCGTTGTTACCCCATTCTTTGCTTCGATCGAGACGGTGAAAGCAGTCCCAAAAGGTGACGTGTTATCATCGGTCATCATCGGCAGTTTCAGCTCCTCTACCCGTTCAGGCGTAAGAGAGAGACAAATAAGTCCCCTCCCGTACTTCGCCATAAAATTAATTGCTTCCGGTGTCACCTTCTCTGCTGCCATACAAAGGTCGCCTTCATTCTCCCTGTCTTCATCATCAACGAGTATAACCATCTTACCCGCAGTGATGTCATCAACTGCTTCGTCAACTGTATTGAATTTATACTTCTCCATCATTAATCTTTTCAGATGGGTACAAGGATACTTCGCCTCGGCGGATTCACTGAGGCGAGGACCTCTTGAATCCTATCTGTTTGTAAATCCTCCTTCCGTCAGGGTCTGCATAAAGCGTGAATCCTTATCTGCTTCTTTATGCAAAAATTTTGCTACGTATTTCCCCAGGATATCCACTTCGATATTGACTGTATCGCCGGAATCTTTCAATCCCAGTGTTGTCAGTTTTGCTGTATGCGGAATAATAACCAGGGTAAAGCTATTTTTAAGTATATCAACAATGGTCAGACTTATGCCATCCACGGCTATGGAACCTTTCTCAACAACGAACTGCATGACCTGCGGAGGCGCCTCGATCTCGAACTTCCACATGTCCCCGATATTCACCTTTGAGCGGATCTTTCCGACTGCATCTACATGTCCTGTTACAAAGTGACCGCCGATTTTTGAATCCGGTCTCAATGATTGCTCGAGGTTCACACGACCACCTGTTTTGAGAGCGCCAAGGTTCGTGCTCCTCAGCGTTTCATCCGAGAGGTCGAAAGATAACTCTCTTTCTTTCTTACTGACAACAGTGAGACACACGCCGTTGACAGCAATACTGTCCCCAATTTCTGCTGTTACTGCTGTTTCGTTTGAACGCAGTGAAAGAAACGCTCCTCCAGTCCGCTTTTTTACGGCTGTTATTTCACCCATTTCGTGTACCAGTCCGGTGAACACCTTACTCCTCCACATCAACTGAAAACTTCAGGGTCTTCTGATAAAACCCGAGCACATCAACCGTATCTTCCCAGGAGGTTTTTACCCGGACAGTTCTTTCCGTCTTTGTGACCATAATATCGTTTTCTTCGAGAGGGAGTTTCAGTCCCTGGGCTATTTCGAATATCTGTGCCCGTGTCTTTTTTGTATCTCCGAGACTGATTCTCGCTAACTCTTTCACATCTGACTGAAAGGCTGAGTGCTTGTAATACGGAATACCGAACTTGATACCCAGATACGCACAAAAAACAAGGATAATTGTGACAAAGATGAATTTTATGAATCCCTTT
>JALHSV010000013.1 GCA_022865525.1 Thermodesulfovibrionales bacterium | reverse complement strand
TATCTTTGATCAGGCTTTCCCTGTACTCTTCCCACTCGATGGGCAGGAGATATTTTTTCTTGGTGTTACATTCCTTGCATGCGGGAACGACATTTCCTTTGGATGATTTGCCGCCGCGGATAAGGGGAACGAGGTGTTCCATAGTGAGGTCTTTGGGAGGTATTTTCCCGCCGCAGAAATAGCAGACGCCCTCAGCACACCTTCTCTTCCACCACGGGGATTTCCTGAGCCTCTGGGCTTTTATCTTTTCCTTTTTTATCTCCTCTTCAGTGGTGTATGAAATAAACGGTTCCATAAAGTGCCATGTGACAATCAGAACAATTTCCCAAGATTCCCCAGGCCGGGCAACTGCAGTCCTCCGGTAAGTTTTGACATCTCGCTATTTACCAGTTCCTGGGCACGGCGCAGAGCCTCATTTGCGGCTGCCATAATAAGATCCTGGAGCATATCAACATCGTCCGGGTTCACAACTTCCTTTTCAATCTTTATCGAAACAATCTCTCCTGCACCACTTGCAACTATGGTTACCATCCCACCACCCGCGGTTGCTTCTACAGTCTTCTTTTTGGCTTCTTCCTGCATCTCTGCCATCTTGGACTGAAGCTTCTGTGCCTCACGCATGATATCTCCAAGCATCTTTTTTGACATCATATCCTCCGTTTTATAAAGTTTCTCATAAGTGATTAGCCATTTATCAGAAAATCTCCCCTTACCCCTCTTTACCAAAGAGGGGGATTATTCCTCCCTTTGGTAAAGGGAGGAAAGGAGGGATTTTATATAGATATTTTTTACTATTATTATAAGCCTGTAATGTGTACATTGTTTTGCGGGATATAGGTTTATCTTGTATAGATTCATATCCAATGCTACTCTGTCTGTTTCTTTATCGGCATTACATCTACAATCCTGCCGTCAAAGAGTTCAAGCACCTCCTGAATGGCGGAATCAGCCATAACTTCTTCTTTCAGATCTTTCCTGCGAACAACCTTTTTCTTTGCTGTTACGACCTCCAAATTGACGGCGTTTCCGAGTTCTTCTGAGAAAATTTGAGCTATCAATTCTCCATTCTTTCTCAGAGAATCTGAAAATACCGAGTCCCCTCCGTTCAGGGTGAGAATGAGCGTATCTCCATCAAGCTTGAAGCTCGCATTTGAGAGTTTAGATTGCAGTGGATGGGCCATTTTCCTGAGAGCCCTTTCCCGGATTTCATCGGTAATTGTCTGTCCCTCTGAAGCAGAGACCGGCGGTTCCTCACTGACTGTTGCAGACAGTGAACCGAATTCCTCTTCCTGATCCTGTGAAAGCTTTGCAGAGGATTCTCTTTCAGATCCGCGGTTTCCCGGTGCGGCATCGTGCGTGATAGCAGGGGAGATTTTTTCGGTATCCGCATCTCCTGAATCCGGAACAAGCTTGATATATTTCTCCAAATTTTCTATCACTTCCCTGAGCGGCTTCATGTCACGCAAAAAACTTGCCTTCAAAAGGGACATTTCAAGTGCAAGACGCGGGGACGAGGCGTTTCTGACATCGAGCTCTGCCCGCAATAATTCTGAAAGCAGCAGGGTGAGATGGTCTTCTGATGTCCTCAGCAGGATGTTCTGCATGATGGCCAGATCTTCTTTCCCCAGATCGAGCATTTCGTCAGGCTTCTTTACAATACTCAGCACGAGCATGTCCCGGAAGAACTGAATAAGTTCACGGATGAAAGATCGTATATCGGTGCCCTTTTCCGCGAGTTCAGCCGTGATTTTCAGAATCTCTTCCCTTTTGCCCTCAATAAGTGAGGCAGCGAGCTGAGAGAGAAGGCTGAAATCTGTTATGCCGAGCAGATCTTTCACATCGGTTTCACTGATATCTGATGAAAATGATGAAATCTGATCGAGGATGGTGAGTGAATCGCGAAGGCTTCCGTCAGCCGCCCGTGCAATTATCTCGAGTGCCGGGCCTGAGATACTGATGCTTTCCTCTGTGGATATTTTTCTCAGCCGGTCTTTTATCATGAGACTGGATATCCTCCTGAAAGGAAGATGCTGGCACCGGGACAGGACAGTGGAAGGAATCTTCCTCGGGGCTGTTGTGGCAAGAACAAAGACGACATGTGGAGGTGGTTCCTCAAGGGTTTTGAGCAGGGCATTAAATGCTGCGTCGGACAGCATATGTGTTTCGTCGATAATGTAAACTTTATATCTGCCCCCTGAAGGGACATATTTGACCCGTTCTCTCAGGTCCCGGATATCATTGACGCTGTTATTCGATGCACCGTCAATTTCCATGACATCCACTGAGGAGCCGTCTGTTATTGAGGTGCAGAAGGAACACGAGCCGCATGGAGAAGATGTCGGGCCAGCCTGGCAGTTCAATGCCTTGGCGAGGATGCGGGCTGTAGAGGTTTTTCCGACTCCCCGCGGACCGGAGAAGAGATACGCATGGGCAATCTTCCCCTGGTCGATAGCATTTTTCAGGACGCGGGTTATAGGTTCCTGGCCGATGAGGTCATCAAACCCCTGGGGCCTCCATTTTCTTGCTAAAACTAAGTAGCTCATAGCAGTAGTTGCCTGTTATTAGTTCAAAATTAGTAATCTCCCCTAACCCCTCTTTAAGAAAGAGGGGACTTTCCTCCCTGTTCTAAAGGGAGGTGAGGAGGGATTACCAATCTAAAATATTGATCTCCTTATGACTTGTGGTTTCCTGTCTTTCTCCAGCCTGAGAGCGGCTACCTCCGGCACCCAGGAAAAACGCTTACCGCTGCTTCCTTCCGGATCTGACGGGGTTCACATCCACCTGCTGCGAAGGGCCGTTCCCAGGCTGGAGAAAGACAATATGGCGGAGAGAGTGGGATTTGAACCCACGGTACGGGATTAGCGTACACACGATTTCCAGTCGTGCTCCTTCGGCCGCTCGGACATCTCTCCATTCCGTTGCTTCGTATTTTACCATGAATGAAAAGGTAGCAGTAAAATCAAGCTTACGAAGAAAGCTTTTGCTTCAGTAACTCGTTGACCATCTGAGGGTTTGCCTTGCCTTTTGTCACCTTCATGACCTGCCCGACAAAGAATCCCATGAGTTTCTCCTCGCCAGCCCTGTAACGTTCTGCCTCTTTCAGGTATTTTGATATAACGTCATCAACAGCCTTCTCAATTTCACCTGAATCACTAATCTGCACAAGACCTTTTTCCTTTACAATGCCCTCCGGGTCTTTACCGGTTGTGTACATTTCTTCAAAGACCGATTTGGCTATCTTCCCGCTGATCGTCCCATTATCCATCAGTCTCAACATATCAACAAGCTGGTTCGGTTTCAAAGAACAATCCTCAATAATTTTATTGTCTGCATTTAATAGTCTCATGAGATCACCCATAATCCAGTTCGCAACGGATTTTGGCTGGCCGCCGAGCTTTACCGCCTCTTCATACCAATCAGCTAAAGGTTTTTCGGATACGAGCAGGTCGGCATCGGTTTCGGGCAGACCATATTCTGTAACGAAACGGTCCCTTTTTATATCCGGAAGTTCAGGCAGGGATGCTTTGATTTCATCGATCCATTCTTTTTCAACAACAATCGGTACAAGGTCAGGTTCCGGGAAATACCGGTAATCATGTGCTTCTTCTTTCCCCCGCATCGATTCTGTTATACCCCTGTTCGGATCCCACAGTCTTGTTTCCTGAACAATCCGGCCGCCGCTTTCGATTACTTTTATCTGGCGCTTTATTTCATATTCAAGGGCTTTTTCGACAAACCTGAAAGAGTTGATATTCTTGAGCTCTGTCCTTGTCCCAAATTCGGTTTGGTTAATTAGTCTAACCGAAATATTTGCGTCACACCTGAGCGAACCCTGCTCCATGTTCCCATCACAAACTCCAAGATATCTGAGTATGGCCCTGAGTTTTTTCATATATTCAACTGCTTCCTGAGGACTTCTGATATCCGGTTCAGAAACAATCTCCATGAGCGGCACTCCGGCCCTGTTCAGATCCACAAAACTGTAAGTCCCTGCTCCTTCATGGATATTCTTGCCCGCATCCTCTTCCATGTGGATTCTCGTAATGCCTATTTTCTTTACGTTTCCGTCAACGATGATGCCAATACATCCATGCTCGCAGACAGGGAGTTCATACTGACTTATCTGATAGCCTTTTGGAAGATCGGGATAAAAATAGTTCTTCCGTGCGAACCTGCTGAAAGAAGAAATTCTGCAATCAGTGGCAAGTCCTGTCTTTATTGCAAACTGGAGAGCTTTTTTGTTCAGGACAGGAAGTACGCCGGGCATTCCGATACACACGGGGCAAGTCTGCGTGTTGGGTTCAGAGCCGAATTTTGTTGAGCAGCCACAGAATATCTTTGTGTCCGTGAGCATCTGTGCGTGAACTTCAAGGCCGATTACCACTTCATATTTCACAGGACAGGTTTCCTCCTGTGCCAGTCGGTGCTCTGTTCATAGGCATGGGCGACCTTGATAATCGTTTCTTCATCAAAATGCTTGCCGATACATTGCAGCCCTATCGGCAGATTATCCGCCGTGAACCCGCAGGGCACAGAGATTGCAGGCAATCCGGCCAGATTGACGGAAATCGTGAAAATATCAGACAGATACATCTGGAGCGGATCAGCGGTCTTTTCGCCGATCTTAAATGCAGCAGTTGGTGTAGTGGGCGTCACCAGAAGGTCAACATGCTTGAAGACATCCTCAAAATCCTGCTTGATCAGAGTCCTTACCTGCTGGGCTTTTTTATAATATGCCTCGTAATAGCCGGAAGATAATGTATATGTGCCCAGCATGATTCTCCTCTTGACCTCAGAACCAAACCCGCGTGCCCGTGTATTCAGGTACATATCCATGAGGTCCTTGCCTTCAGCCCTGAGTCCGTATTTCACTCCATCGTACCGAGCAAGGTTTGATGAAGCCTCTGACGTCGCAAGAATGTAATAAGCCGCAATCGCATATTCCGTATGAGGCAGCGATACCTCAACGGGGGTTGCTCCAAGGCCTTCAAGGTTTTTAATAGCTGCGTATACAGCGGCTTCAATTTCTTTATCAATACCTTCAATGAAATATTCCTTTGGAATGCCGAGCTTTATTCCTTTTATGTCTTTATCAAGCACTCCGGTAAGATCAGGTACAGTCAAAGGGGCGGACGTGGAATCATAGGGATCATGACCGGAGATGACATTCATTAAGATTGCAGCATCCTGTACATTCTTTGTCAGGGTACCTATCTGATCAAGTGAAGATGCAAAGGCAACAAGGCCGTACCGTGAAACTCTCCCGTAGGTTGGTTTCATTCCAACAACTCCGCAGAGTGCAGCTGGTTGCCTGATCGATCCCCCTGTATCAGATCCAAGCGCAGCGATACATTCATCGGCTGCAACTGCTGAGGCAGAACCTCCGCTTGACCCTCCCGGGATCCTTTCGAGGTTCCAGGGGTTTCTTGTTACATGGAACCCTGAATTTTCTGTTGATGAACCCATAGCAAATTCATCCATATTTGTTTTCCCGATGAGGACATATCCGTGTTCAGCGAGACTTGATGTGACGGTGCTTTCATAGGGGGGAATAAAATTGGAAAGCATTCCGGACGAACATGTCGTCAGGACGCCTTTTGTGCACATGTTGTCTTTGACGGCAAGAGGAATACCGAGAAGCATCTTGCCCGGTGCCCCTTCATTGATTTCCTTCTGAGCCTTTACTGCCATCTCCAGGGCCTTTTCCCGTGTCAGGGTGACATAGGCTTTGACCTTGTCTTCGACAGAGTCAATTCGCTGAAAGACGGCGTTCATGACATCCAGAGCAGATACCTCTTTTGTTTTGAGGAGATGCGTCACCTCTGAAATCGAAAGTCTGAATAAATCCACTGTGTGCAAATTCTCCTTAAGATTCCCGGATCAAAAAAGTTATCCATTATGGCATGAGATAAGGAATATCTCAAGACGATAAAACTCTTCTGCAACCATTCAGTAACTGGTGGCAGCCGCAGCTGTCAAGCTGCGCTGATTAACGCAGGCTGAAGCCTGCGGCTAAAAAATCCTTGCTCTCAAGAACACTATGAAGAAGTTGTGAAGATCGGCTCTCTCTACTTGACAATATAGTTATAATTAATTATTGTTACATAATTGAGTTGTCTATAAAGTCTCGGGAGGAGATATTTTTGGAGAGAAGAACGTTTATTCTTTCACTGCTGTTTATATTTTTTCTATCGTTTTATTTCACTCCCCAGGCTTTCCCCCAGGATGCAGTTGATGAAACAGAACCGGTCGCGGAAGAAGAGCAGGCTAACGATACCGGAGAGAAACCAAAAGAGATACAGGGTCAGGTACAACCCCCGGTAGCACCCGCTGCTGAACCGGCAAAACAGGGGCTTACCGGTCAACAGCCTCAGGAGGTAAAACAACCTCTTGTTGAGCCCCATCAGCCAACAACTCCTCAACCTCCAATTGTGCCGCAGCCTCCGATACCATCCGAGCCCGCAGTTCAACAGGCAATTCCTCTTGAACCTGGGAAACAGCCCGCAGTTGTACCCGTGGTTCCTCAACCGCCGGTCATACCGCAGCCTCCAGCAGTGCCTCAACAACCAAAAGCTGCGCCTACGGTGAGTTTCTTCTTTGATGATGCGGATATCTATGAGGT
>JALHSV010000112.1 GCA_022865525.1 Thermodesulfovibrionales bacterium | reverse complement strand
GTCTTTTCTTCTTCAAAGAAAGATCCGATGATATCTCCCTCTGTTTTGATGTATGACGCATCCACAGAAAAGGTGGGCAGGAATGTACTTCGTATCAGCGATTTGCTGTTTTCACTGATTTTTATTGAATCCTCTGCCTGTTTTATTTCCGGCCTGTCTAATGCAGTTGCAGAAAGTTTTTTGATATCCGGAATGGTAAACTCAATGTCAGACATGCCTTGCAGGTCATCATCGCTGTCGAGAGGCCTTCCGATGAGTGAGTTGAGATCGGATAATCCTTTTTTGAGATTACCCCCAGTCTGAATAAGGTTGAACCTGGCCTGTTCGAGCCTCACAGATGCCTGCAGGACATCAGAAAGCTTTCCAACACCAAATTTATACCTCCCGTCAGCTACCTCGAAGTCCTTTTCGGCATCCTTGAGCTGTATTTTTCTCTGTTTTAGGGCGTCCTTTAATGCCTGCACAGTATAAAATGCCGATTTGACGGAAAATTCGAGATCCAGGAAGTTTTTTCTTAAATCCGCTTCACTGATGTCAAGATTTAATCGTGCAATATTCCTGTTTGCCCTTCTATTGCCCCAGTCAAACAATGTATACGTTAAAGTCAGATCATAGCTTCGTGTCCTGAATTCTTCTGACGATGTGAATATGCGCCCCTCAGAGGCTGCTGCATCAAGAGAAGGCAGATAGGGCGATAACGATGCGTTATACAGCGCCTCTGAAGACGTTACTCGTAACATGGACGCTTTGTAGGATGGCAGGGTTTCCCTTGCCAGTGATATGGCTTCATCAAGGGTTAGGGAATATGATGTACTGGATGATAAAACAAAAAGAAAAATTACCATCAATGTCTGGAGTATTAAAATTTGATTATAACGGACGAGGCGATCATGCAACAATTTGGTCATAAAGGACTTTTTCATACCATCTCCAGTTGAATAGTACCTAGTATTATAATGGACTCAAAGAATGAAGTACAACGATTCCCGGGATAAGGCAGTTCAAGGATATGTGACGCGCGTCACATATTTTCGACAAAATAATCCATATCCTGAAATTAAGAACGTATTAAAAAGCTCTTTGTTATTTGCATCGGTGCGTGATGTTTCCGAAAAGGTAAACTCTGGGTAACCAGAGGGCACAAAGCTATGGGTCCTTTCTGAATCAGTCCTTTTGAGAAAGGACAGCCAGGCTATCGAAGAAACAGGCTGTCAAAAGCCAATATTCTGGGTAAAGCCTGTTTTCTTATGGGAAACAGGCTTTTTTATTTGTCTCAGAAGAAAGGAGGAGGGCTTAAAAAAACCGGATTGAACGGGAAATGATATGAAACAATGGGCCTGATGAGAAAATTTGCTTTTTTTTTCGAAGAAAGGAGTACAGAATGATAAAGCTCATACATATATTGTTCATCACTGGGCTGATGCTTGTCGTTATTTTGGGAACGGGAGAACTATGCTTCAGTGCTGAAAATGAACTTTACGGCTGTTATAAAAAAATTAACGGTCAACTGAGACTAGTCAATGACCTCAGAGAATGCAGTGCATCGGAAGTCACGGTCTCCTGGAGCCAGATAGGGCCAATAGGTCTGCAAGGCCTACAGGGTGATCCGGGACCGGCAGGACAACCAGGTCCACAAGGACCAAAAGGTGATCCAGGACCTATGGGGCTACCGGGTCAACAGGGCCCAAAGGGTGACTCAGGGCCTATGGGATCTCAAGGATCCAAGGGTGACTCAGGCCCAATGGGGCTGCCGGGTCAACAGGGCCCAAAGGGTGACCCTGGACTGGCAGGTCCAGCAGGAATAAACGGGATTGTTGAGAAGAGTAGGATATATTGGCGCAACTGCTCTGGAGCAGTATGCATGTGCGATAAACATATATTATCTGATAACACCATTGAATATGATCTGGCAATTGGTGGCAACGCCAGGTGCAGCAATCCAATGCTGCAACTTTGGCGGACAGGATTATGTAACAATTGTGATAATGTGCGGACAAAGAATTATCCCTATGGTTACGTCGCTGTTTGCGTAGACGGGACATACGGGGAAGTACAATCAGGTATTTCCGAGGTCTTCTGTGCAGGGGATGAAGACATTTAGAGAGAAATATGCCTAAGAATCAAACCGAGAAAGAATAATCTCTGCGCTTCTCTTCTTTGCGAACACCGATATTCAATTTTCAATCAGAGCCGGGTGGAGGTTGAAGCCTCCCCGGCTCATTACTGGTACACCATAGAAGCAATTTTGACGGTCAGGTCACCCAGCATGTTCGTATAGCTCCCCAGTTCATTGTCGTACCAGCCATAGATAACTGCATTGGTAATCGGTATCTCAGGATCAGCG
>JALHSV010000111.1 GCA_022865525.1 Thermodesulfovibrionales bacterium | reverse complement strand
TCCCCTGCATCCGTCTATACATCTGGTACATATTCCGCTCATCGGGCAGACGCTTTTTGAACGATTATGTGTTCTGGTTGCTTCATTTGAATTAGGTTGCTGCAAATTCATAAAATCTTCCTCCTTTAATAAGTTTGTTTTTTTGATGTCGCACTAACAATTTGCGCCATTTGAGTCTGCTTAGGATTTTGTCCATGCAATGAGACCTCAAAGAGCTGATACAGACAACTCACTAATATTTTTCTTGTCTCCACCTCCGCCTATTAAGTAAAGCTAAATTAATACTCAGATAAATTAAGTATTTCTTAGTGCTTTGGGCAAAAAAAATCTTTTGCCCTGGCAGATCAAAAGACTTAAGCTCTTAAACGACTTCTAAGAGCTCATTAAAAGAATTTCTGCACTATCACCTCCTTCGTTTTTTAATACGGAGGGGACCTCTTTTTTCAGGAAAAGCGAATCTCCTGATCTGAGTGTCTCACCTTTGCCGTCGATAATGACAGAAACATCTCCCTTCAAAACGTAAAGTAATTTCTGTCCCTCTGATGGTATGACCTGACCTTTCACTTGTGCATATGGTTCTATTACCATGAGGCTTCCCGACATGCTGCCATTTTGAACAATGTGGAAACCCTTTACCCCGGTTTCTTTATAAGAAGGATGGGAAAAGATTTTCTCTTTTCTGATAAGCCAGTGAGCCTCGCCTGTTTTTTTCTCGAGGGTATCAGCGAGAGTGACACCAAGGGCATCACATATCTGGAGAAATGAACTGAGCGAAGGAACAATCTGGTTGCTTTCTACCTGGGAGATAAAGCTCGGGGTCAGTTCAACCTTATCGGCGAGTTCCTTCTGGCTCATTCCCGTTCTCATGCGCAATTCCTTGATCCTTTTCCCAACATCCAGTGAAGCCTCTTTTTTGACCGAGGTAATCACGACAGTTTCTGCATCAATTTCATACGCATGGGGCTTGAAAGCTTCTCTGTTCGGTCTGCCTTCGAGTTTGAGGGCTTTGATCCAAAGCTTATCTTTTCTTTTGAATAATTCCAGAACAACCTGGGTAATGTGTCTCAGGTTAGCCTTGAACTTCTGACTGTGCGCATCTTTTTCAAGTATCCAGTAAGCGACGGTCCCGAGATCATAAAGAAGCGGACAAATGTACGTGAAGAACTTGTATGTCCTGTTCTCATCACCCCAGAGATCCTGCATCCCGGTAAGGCTGTCGAATATGTATCTTCCTCCAGACTGGAATTTGTCCTCAAGTGAGGCAAGGAGGGCAGTAAACTGATCGATGTTTCTGGGATCCTCAACCCTCATGACGCAGGGGTCTCCATTGTTTTCATAGAACTTCGAAAAGGCCCGGTCATTCTTGCCCTTCCCCGATGTAAAACAGTCTAACAGGACAAAATTCCCTTTTGGCAGGATATCTCCTATCTTTTGCAAGATGGTATGTGGAGATTGATTGAAACTGACATAAATGACATTGCGGTCTTCGGAAAGTGATTGGCGGAGGAAATTCAGCATAAAAATTTCTGGAGCAGTGCCGGCCTCAACCTCCCAGACGACATTGTCCCCGACATAGAGGGAGTCTATGAGATTGTCAAGATCGCGGATACCTGATTCGATTTTTACCATCTTATATACGGTAAACGGTTGCC
>JALHSV010000110.1 GCA_022865525.1 Thermodesulfovibrionales bacterium | reverse complement strand
ATGCCGTTACTCAACAAGGTGACCACATTAGTAGCGATCACCTTCATGGTGACATCAATAGCATTGGCCTATATCTCATCGCATAAAAGCACAAGTTCTGTGATGAAAGATTTTGATGTTCAAAAAACACAGGAAAATGCTCTGGAAAGATCCGCTGAGCCGCTGCCTCAGTCGGGCAGTCCGGACATGCCGCTGACCCCTGCAGAAACCCCTGCTCCCCAGGAAGTCGGGCAACAGGTTCAGGAAAAACAGGGAAAAGTTGAAGTTCCTGCGAGCGAAGGGAAAACAGAGAGTAAAGAGAAATAACATCAGATTTGCCGAAGTGGTGGAATTGGTAGACACGCTATCTTGAGGGGGTAGTGTCCAACGGATGTGCGGGTTCGAATCCCGCCTTCGGCACCATCAATAATAATAAGGGATTAGCTCATGTCTGAGTTAATCCCTTTTGTTTTTTTGGGCTAAAGAATTGCTAAATTTTCTCAAATTTCTTTAGCCGGAGGATAGTGTGTCTCCGTTAACGTACTATAAATGAAAGGTGTTCGCATGGCGACCGTCGATCACAAAGGATAGCGTGTCTCGGCCAAAAAATTGACTCTCCAGGTTGGACTGTCCGAGAAATATTTTTCATAAGCTGTTGTTATGAATACTCTGGGAACAGCCCAACTCTTTGTAAACGGTTCCAAACTAAGGGGTGCCAGAGGATATTTTTTCCTGCTGAATTCTATTCGAGTTGGAATTCAACTTCTATCTGGTCAAACAGCAACGTCTACAGCCGTCAGCCGCATCCCTGCTTTGCATCCGGTTGTTATCGTGTGTTTCGGTTAAGTGACATTTTGGCCAGGAATCGTAAATGTCAAAATGTCAAGCCTGACCCTATTTTGCTCCAACCCGTCAGGCCCCCGAAGACCTCCGCATCCAGTTCACCCTCTGGTTATATTTTATTTTGCTACACTTTGAATAAAACTCAAAGAATACGCTTCGTGTGAATAAACATTACCTTTTCCACCTGCACTAAATCTTTTATTAAAATGTTTAACTGTGAAACCATCTGTACCAGGAACAACCAAGAGGTTATTAGGGTGACCAAGAATTGTGAGACTTATCCAGGGGGTCAGCTCAGTAAAGACTTTGGAAATTGCATTTGGGGGTGGACTGAACTCCTCGGTAGGTAAAGGGAATATATATCCAGGTTCTATAAGTTCTGAAACAATATTTATTGATGGGCTTGGAAGACTCTCTATGTCAATTTCATATGTTATATGCTTCTTAAAATCTCTTTGTTTAACCATTGGTAAGTTGGAGAGACTTCTCTTTGTAAAAAGAATAACACCGAGATTGTAAAATCCCTTGAAATTTCCTATAGGCACCCTTTGGTCTTCCTTTTTTGCTTTCCCTCCCGTTACAGGACTAGTTCTCCAAATACTCCCATCCCTATGGTATGAGGTATGACTTCCATTAAACATGCCAAAATCAAAATATAGGTCATTATTTTGGAAACGGAAAAAACCTATTTTCCTCTGATTTCCTGAATATTGATTTTTAGTAATAATAAAAAGCTTTGTCATTTTTCAATAAACTGTCTGAAATATAATCGGACTCTTCAGCGGCCGAGGCTTTTTCCGGTCCGCTGGAAGAGATGGTTGTGCCTTTAAATATTGCTTTGTTATAAGGTACTCCAGGTTTTAAATACATTTTTCCAGATTTGCCTATTCTGTTCGATTTGTGGCCTAATAATTCGTGGGCTGTTCTTTAAAGCGTAGATAGTAAATATTCCGGAACTTATCAAAGAAATACAAGCTATTATCCCCGTCAGGATAGAAGATGAAACGACCGCGTATGCGATAATCAAAACTGTTGATAGCCAAATTGCGAATACATGGACATAAAAGATAACAGGATAATAACCTAAGTTGTCATAGACCGAGTCATCGTTTATTTGGATATTTTTGACATTCAAATTACCGTTTTTTAGCCATTTCCTGTATTTTCTTAGCGATGTTTCCCAGCCAAACCATTGTGAGTCTCCGTCCTCCAGAACTAATTGAATATAGGCCGCGATTCTGGCAATACTCCCCATTCTATTGACGCTGAACCAAAGATTGAATGACAGCAGCCAGATCACAATTGGGGCTAAATAGATAGCATGATCTTTTTCTAACAACTGGAATGACGCAAGCGCGGCTGTAATTATTAGGATTGGTCGTTCAAAAACATATTTTTTGCCGCCTAACAATTCAGCGCGCAGAGTTTCGTATTCCTTTTCTTCTGAGTATCGTGGAGCAGTCATTTAGTATCTCCGACATTCTTTATGCACATAACGGCCGGGGTGACCGGCGAATTTGCGGTGCTAATGGCCGCGTGCGGCTGATTAGCATTGTAAATTCGCCGGTCCACTCCGTGGTTATCGAGGCGCGCCAGCACAGCATAAGGGTCAGGTCTTGAAAAATCATTTACTTGCAACTCAAGATCTGATCCTATTTTCAGCGCCGGGATATTCTATGCGTAACGGTCTCGACATAATCTACATTATGCAATACACTTCACAAGAAAAGCCAACAGCAGACTTGACTCAATTGAGACCCCAATCGACCCCATTCCTTACCCCATCTCTATTCGCCATTAAGTGGGAACCGTTTGCGGATGTAGTCCGAGACCACGTCCCTGGCATACTCGAGAACCTGTTGCGGCGAGTCGCCTGGATCACAATAATCGGGCGTTTCT
>JALHSV010000109.1 GCA_022865525.1 Thermodesulfovibrionales bacterium | reverse complement strand
GATGCCAAGGACAAAGGCGATAACAATAAATATGATGCCGATGAATGATGTGAAGGCGAGCAGAGGGAGAAAAAGCCTTTTTGCTTCCTCAAAAAATGTTCGGACATGGAACTTTAAAGAACTGTCTCTGAGAGACCTCCCGATAATGCCGATCGATCCGCCAAACACGTACATGCCGAGGAGTGCGATAAGGATAAGGTACAACAGAAAACATGCAAGTACGATAAGAAAGAGACCGAGGTACTTCGACAACATATCTGAAGGTTCCTTGAGTATCTTTACGATATCACGGAAATCCGCTATTCCGGTGAGGTCAACCCCGAAGATGATGAAGGCTATGGCGAGTGGAATGCCGACAATGATAAAAAATCCGACGCTGCTGATAAATATCACGCTCAGCTGGATGAGAACCAGCTGCCAGTTTCTGTTGACTAATCTGAAGCCGCCTTTTATTGCATCATTGTATGTCATGGAAATCTTCTTCTACCAGAATCTCCTCATACACATCACCCGGCAATTCCCTGATAAACCGCGAGGGTCTCAAAAAAGTGATGCTCTGCCAGCCTCCTGATGCAATCGGGCAGCAGAGATAAAGGTCATTCCTTGCCCGTGTCGCGGCAACATAAAAGAGCCTCCGCTCTTCTTCCTCATCGCCTGTTTTCAGTGACTTCGCCGATGGAAAGCTGCCGTCATTCAGACCTATCATGAAAACAGTATCCCATTCAAGCCCTTTTGCCTGATGCACAGTAGAGAGTATAACACATTCCCTGACAGCATCCCCTTCCTCAACCCCTCCTCCAGAAGCGCTCTGGAGGCTTAATTCGCTCACAAAGGTTTCAAGCGACGTATACCGGAGCGCAAACCTCATCATCTGCTCGATATCCTGTATCCTGTCCTCTGCATTGGGGAAATGGCTGTACAGGTAATCTTCGTATCCGTGCTTCAGTATGTGGTCTATCGCAGCAGGCGGCTGTAAGGGTAAGCCTCCCTGCTCTTCATTTCTCAGGATCTTGAGAAGGTCAAGGAAGAGAGTGAAGCCATCCAGAGCCTTTCGTGGTATAAGTCTCCCTGTTTCGCCAATCGCATCAAGAGGATTCCCGGATTGATTGATTGCATCCCAGATCTTCCCGGCCGTAACATTACCGATCCCGGGGATGAGTTTTACTATTCTCTTCCAGCTCAGTTCGTCATACGGGTTTATCACGATCCTGAGGAAAGAGAGGATGTCCTTGATATGTGCCTGTTCAAAAAACTTCAGTCCGGACCTGATCTCAAAGGGTATGCCTCTTCTCTGAAGTTCCATCTGGAGTTCCATTGACTGATAGTGAGACCGGTACAGGATGGCTATTCCGTCTAAGGTCATGCCGTCGGCATGCATGTCGAGTATTTTCTGTGCTACGAAATCCGCCTGCTGGAATACGTCCTTCAAGGGTACAAAGGAAGGTCTGTCCCCGGGCTGCCTGACGGAGAGGAGTTCCTTGTGAAACTGTCTGACGTTATGAATGATGCTCTGGTTTGCAAGATGCAGGATTTCGGGTGTGGATCTGTAGTTGATGGTCAGGTTGAACATTGAAACATCAGGATACCTCTCCGGGAATTTCAGGATGTTTTCGAAATCCGCCCCCCGGAAAGAGTAAATCGACTGAGCATCGTCCCCAACCACCATCAGGTTTCTGTGGGCAGATGACAGCAGGTCAACGATCTCTGCCTGCAATCTGTTCGTATCCTGATATTCATCAACAAGCACATGCATGAACTTGGACGTATAATACTCCCGTATATTCTCATGCTCAAGGAGCAATTTCTTCCAGTTTGTCAGCAAATCATCAAAGTCCATGAGGTTCAGGTTTTGCTTCTTTGCATCATAGAGCGTGATAACGTGTTCAATTTCATCCATGACGTGGCTGAAATGAGGGAACCGCAAGGGGATGAGTTCATGAATGCCGGCTCCCCTGTTTTTCGTCAGGCTATAGATGTCACAGAGGACAGATCCTTTCGGAACGATTGCCTCTTTGTTCTTGATCTCTGCGAGGCAGATATCGAAAAGGTCTTTTGCGTCCTCCCTGTCGAGGATCGAAAACCCCTCCTTGTAACCGATACGTTGACAATGCCGTCGCAAGACTATATTGCCGATATGGTGAAACGTGCCTCCCCAGAGCCCGTGGATATTTCTGCCGATCAGGCCCTCTACTCTCCGCATCATCTCCCTGGCAGCTTTGTTGGTAAACGTCAGGAGCAGGAGATTTTCCGGTCCAATCCCTGTTTCGATCAGCCGTGCAACCCGGTAGGTTACCGTCCGTGTCTTGCCTGTCCCTGCGCCTGCAAGCACAAGCATGGGGCCGCTCTGATGCATGGCTACAGCGTACTGCTCAGGGTTCAGTTCTTTCTGGTAGTCGAGTTTGAGGCTGGAGGATTCTCTATGGAGGAAATATTTTTTCACTATAGCCTCTCTGCTATGTCATGTGCAAAGTCTGCCAGCGATTCGTCACGCGCCCCGAAGACAATATAGGTGTCCCATTCCCTGAGTCGCCCGAAAAGCAACGACCTGTCAGGGAGAACCTCTGCAGACTTTCCCGCTAATCTGATTTCTCTGCAGAGGTCCTCGCTCGAAATGTCTTTTATCGATGTCCCGCCGGCATAGAATATCGGGAGCACTATCAGATGATCGTCCTTGCGAAGATTGGCGGCAAACGTATCAATATACCCCTTCTTCATCAGCCGTGTCGGTCCGAACCCGTGCGGCTGAAAGATGTAGCAGATGTGTTCTCTGGTTTTTTTTACCGTGTCCATGAGAGATGCTATCTTGTGTGGGTTATGGGCATAATCGTCAATAACCAGATGGTGCTCATCAAAGAGATGAATGTCAAACCGTCTGTCTATGCCGGAAAAATCCGGAATGACTGCCGCAATGGCCTCAAGACGGATCCCCATTTCAGCAAGCACAGCAATACACGCAAGGGCATTGAACAGGTTATATTTCCCCGGGAGAGAAAGTTTGAAGGGTACGCTATGGACGTGAAAATCCGTGCTGAAAGGATGATATTCGATTGCCCGTGCACGGTATTGTGAAGCGTTATCTATGGAAAACGTTACCGGTTTATCGAAACGGCACCGGGTAAGATTTTCGTCGTCGCTATTCACGATAATCCTGTCTTTCGTGTTCCTGCCGAGGATTTCGAACATCCCTGCTGTTTTTTCAATCGGGTTATGGTCGAGGTTCAGGTTGGCAATGATTGAATAGGAGGGGTAATAAGCAACGATCGTTCCATCCGACTCACATGCTTCAACGACTAAAATGTCTGATTCACCAACGAGAGAATTCCCAAGATTACTTTGATTCCTGAACTGTTTTACACGTCCGCCCCCGATGAAATTCGGTTTGATCCCCAGTTTATCCATAAGGTATGCGAGCATGCCTGAAGTTGTGGATTTCCCGCTCGTCCCCGCAACAGCAACTGTCCTGTAAGAAGATACAATCTCGCAAAGATACTCCGGACGGGTCTTCATCGGGATATGCAATTCCATAGCTCTTACTGCTTCCGGCTGATTGTTTTCGACAGCGGTACTGAAAACAGCACAATCGAAAGACGTATCAAGCCCTGAACCGTCCTGGGGTACAATCGCAATGCCTTTCGCTTGTAAAATCCGTGAAATCTGGTGATCAGGACTCCTGTCGAATGAGCGGTCAGAACCTGCCACAACATGCCCTTTGTCAGCCATAAAACTTGCAATCGCAGAAACGCCACTGCCGCCGATGCCGGAAAAGAATAGTTTTGCCATATGAAGTTTATTGTAAGACAAATGAAAAATAAAGAGCAAAAGGGACGATCAGCGGCGCTTCCGGTATCTCCTGATCAGTTCATTGGTTGAACTGTCATGCTGCAATCGCGGATTCGACGGAGTGCTCAGTTCATCGCTGATGCGTTTCGCCAGGACTTTCCCGAGTTCAACTCCCCACTGGTCGAACGAATTGATGCGCCATATTACGCCTTGCGTAAAGACGCTGTGTTCGTACAAGGCCACGAGATTGCCCAAGGTTTCAGGCGTCAACCGGTCAGCAAGGATTGTGGTTGAAGGACGGTTGCCACCGAATACGCGGTGTGGTGCAAGCCATGCCGGAGTGCCTTCAGCGATAACCTCATCAACTGATTTGCCGAAAGCAAGGGCCTCGCTCTGGGCAAAGAGGTTTGCCATCAGCATGTCGTGATGGTTCCTCAGGGTATTCAGGTTCCGGCAGAAGCCGATGAAGTCACAGGGAATGAGTTGTGTCCCCTGATGGATGAGCTGGTAAAATGAGTGCTGCCCGTTTGTCCCCGGCTCACCCCAGAGGATAGGACTTGTCTGATAATTCACGATTGTGCCGTCAAGAGTGGCGGATTTCCCGTTGCTTTCCATCGCGAGCTGCTGGAGATAGGCAGGAAAGCGCCTGAGATATCGGCTGTAGGGGAGCACGGCCATTGTCCGGGCACCAAAGAAGTTGCTGTACCAGACGGAGAGAAGACCCATAATGACCGGCAAGTTTTTCTCAAAAGGAGCAGTGCGGAAATGTTCATCCATTGCATGGAATCCGGCGGTCATCTGATAAAAATAGTCAGGACCGATCGCAATCATGGTGGAGAGGCCTATTGCTGAATCCATCGAGTAACGGCCTCCTATCCAATCCCAGAATTCAAACATGTTGTTCGGATCGATCCCGAATTTTGCGACTTCATTCCCATTGGTCGAGACGGCAACGAAGTGTCTGGCGATTGCCCGCTCGTCTTTCAGTTTTGCAAGAATCCATTGACGTGCAGTTTGAGCATTCATCATCGTTTCCGGGGTAGTGAATGTTTTTGAAGAGACGATAAAGAGGGTTTCCTCCTGGTTGAGGTCAAGCGTTGCTTCGGCAAAGTCGGCACCATCCACATTCGAGATAAAACGGAAATTCAGACTGCGGTCACTGTAATGCCGGAGCGCTTCATACGCCATGACCGGTCCGAGATCAGAACCGCCGATTCCTATGTTAATAATATTTCTGACCCGCTTCCCGGTGTGGCCTTTCCATTGCCCGCGGCGTAAACGACTGCAAAAATCTGCCATTTTTTTCATGACTGTATGAACTTCCGGAACAATATTCCTGCCTCCCGCAAAAATCTTCCGACTTTTTGGCGCACGCAGGGCAATATGCAGTACCGGCCGGTTTTCAGTGACATTGATTTTTTCGCCGCTGAACATGGCGTTGATCCTCTCCGGCAGACCACTCTCATGAGCTAAGGTGATCAGGAGTCTCAAAGTCTCCTGTGTAATGCGGTGTTTGGAAAAATCGACAGAGAGACCGGCAGCTTCCCGTGAAAACCGTTTGCCCCGGTCAGGGTCGTTGGTAAAAAGATCGCGAAGATGCAGCGAGCGCACTTTTTTGTAATGCGCACCAAGTGCTTTCCATGCAGGAAGTCTGGTAAGCGATTTCCTCATCTCATCCTCCGCTCAGATAGCGTTATTCTCTTTCAGGTAATCTATCCCTGTCTCTTATCTGCTTTTTTATTGTAAATATAATTATGCAGCACGACAATCGAATGCGGGTGCACATGATATGCAGTACCTTTAACAAGAGGTGCACCGGCAAAATCACAGATATCATCGGGTGATTCACGGTATGTGTCAATCCATCGCCGCCATCCGCGTGCCCGAGACCCTGAAACGGGCGGCAATGCAAATTCAAGGGGCTCCCAGTAGGCGTTCATCATCATGTAAAACACAATCCTCTTGCTGAGACTCCATGCTGTTACTGCGATGCTGTGAGAGTCCGGACTCCAATCAGGCTGGTTGAGTCTGATGCCGTGCCATTCAATATATGACTCACGGATGATCTGATTGAGTGTCATTCCGTGATCGTTTGCTGCATCCCTCCGTAACCGGGCAAAGATAAGCTTCTTCAGAAACCGGTGGATATCGGTATGCGCATGAGGGAGACTCCAGTCAAACCAGCTCAGCTCATTGTCCTGACAATAGGCATTGTTGTTTCCCCTCTGTGTCCGGCGCACTTCATCCCCCATCAGGATCATAGGAGTTCCAAGTGAGAGCAGGTTGATCGTTAGGAAATTCTTCACCTGACGTTTACGCAGCTTTTCGACCGACAAATTATCGGTTGGGCCTTCAACTCCGCAGTTCCAGCTGAGATTATTATCCATGCCATCACGGTTGTCTTCCCCGTTTGCCCCGTTGTGTTTGCGGTTATACGATACCAGGTCATTCAGGGTGAATCCGTCATGGCAGGTTACGAAATTGATAGTCTGCTCCGGCTCCCGCTCTTCATGTCCGTAAAGGTCAGGGCTGCCGAGCAGACGGTAAGCAACTGCTGATACGGCACCGCTGTCTCCCCTGAGAAAACTGCGCACATCATCCCGGAATCTCCCGTTCCATTCCTTCCAGCTATCTCCGACAAAGCTTCCAACGTGATAAAGGCCCGCAGCATCCCATGCCTCTGCGATGAGCTTTATTCCGGCGAGAACCGGGTCGGATTCGATGTCCCAGAGGACCGGAGGATTTGCCATGGGATTTCCTGACTCATCGCGTGAAAGAATGGAGGCGAGATCAAAACGGAATCCGTCAACGTGCATCTCCTCCACCCAGTAATGGAGGCTGTCGATGATCATACGCCGGACAATGGGCTGATTTGCATTCAATGTATTGCCCGTCCCCGTGTAGTTGGCGTAATGCGCTTTATTCTGTTCAAGAATGTAATATATGCTATTCCCCATGCCCTTATAACAGAATGTCGGTCCGTGATGGTTTCCCTCAGCGGTATGGTTATACACAACATCGAGAATTACCTCGATACCTGCTCTGTGGAGCGCTTTCACCATGTCGCGGAATTCATCGAGGACACCAATCGGATCCTTCCGGGAACTGTATGCCTGATGCGGTGCAAAGAATGATACCGGACTGTATCCCCAGTAATTGATGAGCCCAGGCGGACAATCCTGGGGGTCAAACTGGAAAACAGGAAACAGTTCGACAGCGGTGATTCCGAGGTCTTTCAGATAAGGGATCTTTTCGATCAATCCTGCAAAAGTCCCGCGTTTGTCGGAAGCAACGCCGGAATTGGGATTCCTGGTAAATCCCCCGACATGCATTTCATAGATAACTGTCTGTGAGAAAGGATTTTTAAGCTGCGTATCTCCTTCCCAGTCATATGCGCTTATATCAACAACAGCGCTCTTGATTGCATATGCAGTATTGTCACCCGGCATGCCTGCAGCGTGGCGATCATAGCTGCCGGGCACGGCAACAGCACGTCCATAAGGGTCAATGAGTACTTTCTCTGGATCAAAGCGGAGACCGCGGTTGGGATCAAAAGGGCCATGCGCATGATACCCGTACATCTGTCCGGGCTTTATGCCGGGAACAAATATATGCCAGTAATGGTAGGTGCGGTTTTTCCGCGGATCGAGTTTTATAACACGCGCAGGTTTTGCATCTTCAACGCGGTCAAAGAGAAGCAATTCCATGGTGGTGCAGTTCTTTGAGAAGACACTGAAGTTGACGCCTCCGGGACAGACAGTTGCTCCGGGCGGAAAACTCTGCCCCTGGATAATATCCTGCGCGTCTTTATATTTATCGCAATATTTCATGGTGCCGGAATTTTCAGTTTCTGTCACGTTTCCTGTATATCTCTCTGCTGGTCAATGACAAGGAGATGGTGCTGAAAAAAATTACTGATTAGGTTATGGGGAGTTGCCAATCTGAACGGCTACGGTAAAGCTTTTTACCGGTTTCTTCTCCCAGGAACGTTCGTAATTGAGGACAAGTATAGTCTTGCCGGGCTTCAGTGTCATGAAGGTGAATATCTGAGTGCCGCCGGAGCCAATGCGATCAGTCTTGGGTAGCTCGTACGCGGGTTCCCCAACAGGTTTCAGATACTCTTGATCCAGGCTGCTGATCTGCCACTGGTAACCTGTCGTGGGATTCGATGCAAGGCGCACAATCAGCTTGCCTCCTTTGGGTACTGAGATCGTCTTTCCGCTGTCAGAGTCCCCGATGGTAACGAAGGTGTGCACGTGTATTTCTTCATTCAT
>JALHSV010000108.1 GCA_022865525.1 Thermodesulfovibrionales bacterium | reverse complement strand
GAACAGCCGCTCAAGATTCTTGAGAGCCCTTGCAGGATCAGGGGTTGCAGACGATGCGTCTCCCATCAGAGTATGTATATTCATCGGATATTTGATAGTATAACAGACAGGTTGGTATCGGCCTTACAGAGTCAGGGTCAAGAAATTATTAACAGGCACATAATTATGACTACAATATTTTTATAAAATCCCACCTAACCTCCCTTTGCCAAAGGGAGGGATAAACCCCTCTTTGGTAAAGAGGGGCAAGGGGAGATTTTATGATAAATGTCTATTTTATTATGAGACATCGATTATCCAACATAATCACTCCGGAGGTGAGAGCATGAAAATGGTGGTGGCAGTCATCAAACATTTCAGACTGGATTATGTGAAAGACGCACTTTCACAGGCAGGCATTCAGGGCATGACGCTAACTGAGGTGAAGGGTTTCGGCAGGCAGAAAGGACATATCGAGATCTACAGGGGGTCAAGTTATGAAGTCAGGTTTATCCCGAAATTAAAGCTTGAGATAGCGGTTCCGGACGGGAGGCTTGAAGAGGTTGTAAAGATCATACAGGAGTCTGCCTTTACCGGAGAGATTGGTGACGGAAAAATTTTCATCTATGACCTGAAAGATGTCGTAAGGATACGGACGGGTGAGCATGGAGAAGAAGCATTATAAAGAAGTAATCCCTCCTAACCTCCCTTTAGAAAAGGGAGGACTACCCCTCTTTTATAAAGAGGGGATAGGGGAGATTACGAAAAGTTGAGATCTGCACATTACCAATTCTTTTTATAAACGATCAGGTTATGAACCAGTTCGGCACCGATTAAAAAAATACAGGAAGAATAGAACACCCAGAGGAGAAATACAACAAAGGCTGTCAGAGGGCCGTAGATAGTACCGAATTCTACAACAGTCCCGACATACCACGTAAAAATATGCTTGGCAACTTCAAGGAATACTGTTGCATACAATGCACCGATGAACGCATAGGATACCTTGACTTTTGTTTTCGGGAAGAAGATGTACATGACGGTAATCGTGAAAAACACCATCAGGAACGGGATGACGTACCGTATCATGACAGCTGTTATGAGACCTATCCGTAATTCAGGAAAGAGCTGCTTGAGGGTTTTGAGAAGCGGGATGAGTGAGGTTGCAATGAATGAAATAAAGAGCATCATGATGATAAAGGTAACGATGAGCAGTGAAAGGATGACAGACCAGAAAAACGATCTTTTCGTTTTTACCTCAAAAATAACGTGCAATGCATTCTCTATGGACGAGAAGACCTGAAAAGAGAGTACTCCGTAGAGTAAAAGGCTGAGGGCGCCGATTCCCTGAAAAGTTATCAGCTTGCCCAATTCCTTCGTGATTCCCTTGGTTATCGCCGGGAAAAAACTGATCAGCCGTGTAGAAAAGAACTCATAGAATCCCTGGTAATGGCCGAGAAAATACCCGAAAATGGTGACCAGGAAGAGGCAAAGAGGTACGAGGGCCATCATCGTAAAATACGAGAGTGACCCTGCGAGCATCAGCCCGCCGTCTTTAAAGAAATCTATGAAACTCTTTGTAAGGATGTGAAAATATCTCATTTTCTGGGAGCCTTTTCCTTTATGTAGATCCTTACCGGCGTTCCTTTGAACGAAAAGCGGTTCCTCAGGATTTTTTCTATATGCCGTATGTGGGAATCCTTTATCGCATGCGGATAATTAACGAAAACCGTGAAAGTAGGGGGTTCTGTCCTGACCTGCGTGATGTAGTTCAGCTTGCCTGTCTTCCCTTTGTATGAAGGCAGCGTCATCGTTGACCGGATCTCGCTGAAAAACTTGTTCAGCTCTGCTGTTGGTATTCTTTTCTTCCTTTCCTTAATTATATCGTCGATTAACGGGAAAATATTTGTAACGCGTTTTTTCTCCAGTGCTGAGACGGTCAGGAGAGGTGCATACGGAATGAACCACATCTTCCTGCCCACTTCGCCCAGCAGAGTTTTATAGGTATCGTCAGATGGATGAAGGAGGTCCCATTTGTTCAGAAGAAATACACCGCCTTTGCCGTAGCTGTCCACGATACCTGCTATTTTCTGATCCTGGTCAACAATGCCGTCACTCGCATCCAGGACAATCAAGGCAACGTCACATCTCAGTATGCTCTTTACAGCCCGGACTGCTGCGAACCGTTCAAGAGAATACCCGGCCATATCCTTTCTCCTGATACCGGCGGTATCGATGAACAGGTATTTTTTCCCATAGTAGGTGCAGACGCTGTCTATGGAATCTCTTGTTGTTCCCGGAATAGGGCTGACGATCATCCGCTTTTTGCTGAGAAGGGTATTGATCAGGGTCGATTTTCCCACATTCGGCCGCCCGACAACGGCAATCTTCGGATAATCGGTCTTCTCCTCTCTATACGCCGGCAACAGAGAGGCAAGCTTTTCCATCATATCATCGTATCCGTATCCTGTTGCAGCAGACACCGGCCATAATTCTTCCGCGCCTAATGGATAAAAATCGTAGAGCCTGCTGTCGCGTGTCGGCCCGTCAATCTTGTTGACTGCCCAGAGAACTTTTTTCCCTGATACCCTGAGCACCCGGGCAATTTCTCTATCGGATGGAACGAGGCCATCCTTCCCGTCGAGCAGATGGATGATCACATCCGCCTCGTCTATGGCAAACAGAGCCTGTTCCCTGATCTGGAGAAATATGTCATCCAACGGCTCAGGATAGAATCCTCCCGTGTCAACGACGATAAAATGCTTATCATCCCATTCTGCGTCGAGGTAATTGCGATCCCGTGTAACCCCGGGAATATCTTCAATGATGGCAGTATATGATTCCGTTATACGGTTAAACAGGGTTGATTTACCGACATTCGGTCTTCCTACGATGACAACAATGGGTTTCGGCATGAATTAATTGTACACTAAATACTCTGGTTCATAAATTTCTTTGGTGACGGCTTAATGAGAGGCTGTCCATAAAGTCGTATCTTGTCATTGTCCGGCTTGACCCCCGTATCAAGTACGGGGCAGGCTCCCAATCCAGACCATATTAAAAACACTGGATTCCCCGATCAAGTCGTGGAATGACAGTCATTGGAGCAGAGTTCGCTATGAATAGGTTTGGAGGATTTAGCTGTTGAAATCTTCTTAAACTCTTCAGTCATTTCTATCCAGAGACCCGCTACATCCTGGAGAGAATCATCAAACTCCCGATATGCAGGCTGAGGTTCCATATAATCAAGCAAAGATTCACAAAAATACCAGGTGCAGCCTGAAGGTCTCCGCGAGCGCTCCAGGGAACAGCCATGTTCAAAAAGGTATTGACACGGGTCCGTGTCATTCCTCCCGAAAATCATGTGAGGGGGTTCCAGACCAAGAGCGGTGAGGTACATGAGGTCTTCACAGGTATAATATCCATGCTTACTGATGCAACAGACATCTTTGCAACGGGGACAAACGCTCTGGGTTGCCTGCTGGATAAAAGGATTAATCCTTTCAATGCCTTGTCGTATTTTTTGGGCAAGATTCTTGATCCCTATTAATTCATCTCTGTGGCCGGAGAATGTCATCGCCAAAAAATGCATTACCTGATTATACGTGAGTTGATCCCGGCAGGTATCGTTTTTCAATGAGTAATCAGGGTTCATGTTATAGAGAAATCTTGTCTTGAAAAAGGGTGTTGATACATATTATATATAACATTGCGGCTCTTGCAAAAGTCTTGAATAATAATGTAG
>JALHSV010000107.1 GCA_022865525.1 Thermodesulfovibrionales bacterium | reverse complement strand
GCTGCCTTTAACTTCTTTCTTAACGTTAATTTTGGTATTTATTGAAGCAAGGTGCTGCCATGCAATTCAGTAATGATAACCGGAACAAATGATCGAATAGCCTCTTCAGCAGAACCCTCAAAAATTGTTTCTGTTACTGCTGACCAAATCAGTCTGTCATGCTTTGCATCAAAAATCTTTGTTTCTATCACAACATTACGTCCAAGGGAAACAATCTGGCAGCACTGAAGATAATAACCATAATAACCGCCCCCTTCCTGGATGAACGTTGGATACGTCTCATAGATTCCTGTATCCGCAACATCTTTTAATGTCGCGATGAGAACAGCATCCACCTGCAGTTCCTTGACCTTCGATGCAATGACCCGCTTATCAAGATTTTCCTCTTCCGAAAAAATACGATAGCTTGGAACCGCCTCTGTTCCTCCGGCTTTAAGCTGTTCTACAAATTCATCCTCCAGAAGTGCCTTTACCGTAAAATTGCGGTCAACACCGATAATGAGGACCTTTTTCAGATGGCCTCCGTGATAGGCATCGTCCCTCCATACAGATTTCAATGTTGTGGGAGCACATGCAGTAATAATTACCAGCGCAATGATTACAAAAAACCTGATGAAAAACCCTTTCTTTTGCATCTCGTTTCCCCCTGCGATTTCGTATGGTATAGTTTAATATATTTTTCTCATCGGTTGAGAGCCGGAAAAGACATCACTACATAAGAATGCATTTAAAAAGCTTGACCTATGCATCTTATTGACTTTGCACATTGCATCCGGTAAAGTTTATCAATGTCGAAGCAGGCAAAATCGGATAAGACTTCAATCATCGAAGAAATCCGGGCAAAGCTGCGATTCCTGAATCTGATAGCAGCATTTATCGTTATCACCCTTCTTGCCGTCATCCTCAGATATCTCTTCAAACCCTTCAGTGAAGCTCTTGATTTCCTCCCGGATATTTCCATCACCCTCATAATCGTTATTATCATCATCCTTACCATCGCCGGCTTTATCATGTGGCGTGCTGTCTCAAGGAAAATTATATGGAGTATTGAAAAATACAGGGAGAGGCTCGATACGATTTTTGCCGTTACAAAAGATATGCGTGAAGAGGTATATGGTGATATCCTCCTGGACAAGATTATATCCCATGGCATGTCGCTCACAAAATCCAATGCCGGTTTTGTCCTGCTGAAAGATGATGGCAATTTTGTCTTCAGAATAGTAAAGGGCCCTTCGCAGGACACCTTAATGGGGACACCCTTTCCAAAAGGCAAAGGCATTGCCGGGTGGGTCCTGAAAAATGGGAAATCTCTGAATGTATCACCTGTTTCTGACGACAAACGGTTTGACGCCTCGGTCGATGCACTGTCCGGAGCCCAGACGCAAGCGGTTCTTTCTGTCCCCTTATCAACAAAAAAGGGTATTATTGGTGCCATAGAACTGAGCAAGGAGGAAGGGTCCTATTCTGACAGAGACACTGAGTTGCTTGCCTACCTCGCAGATCAGGCAGCAACTTCCCTGGTGCAGGCACAATTCCATGAAGACCAAAAAAATTACGAAATCCACATCACGGATATTCTCCTCAAATCCATTGACGCGCATATCCCGGAGAAAAGGGGGCATTCACACAGAGTGGCGAAGTACAGCAACATCATCGCAAAAGCAATCAATCTGTCCGAAGAAAAGAAAAAGCGTTTATATCTGGCAAGCCTCCTCCATGATATCGGTTTTCTCAGGATCAAGGCTGAAGAAATGCTCACCCGTGAAGACTGCATCAAGCATTCAGTTATCGGGTACGAAATGATACGGCCAATCAATTTTTACTCGGATATTACGCCTTTTATCCTTCACCACCATGAACGGTATGATGGATCGGGGTATCCCGCAAAACTTCAGGGGGAGGCAATTCCTCTTGAAGCACGGATTATTGCCGTTGCCGAGGCCTTTGATGCAATGACGAGCGGATCTTACTATAAGGTGCCCGTAAAGTTGGATGAGGCGGTCAAGGAATTGGAGGAAAATGCCGGGACACAATTTGATGCTTCTCTTGTAGAGGCCTTCACCAAAAATATCCTTCCAGATCATCTGTAGTAGTATTCCCGGGATCCTTTCTTGATCCATACAGACGAATCAGATTAATCCCAGCATCCTGAGACCATCCTTGAAAAACAGAACGGCAAAGCATAAGAGGATGATACCTGTTGTTCTCATAATATAAAGGTAAGTTCTGCTCTTCAGGAAATTTTTCGACCTGTCAACAAGAAGTGCAATCAGAACCTTTGAACCAACAAGGAGAACATAAAATCCGGCGATGAATGATACAGCCGAGGCTATGT
>JALHSV010000106.1 GCA_022865525.1 Thermodesulfovibrionales bacterium | reverse complement strand
CCATATTTTTGGTGATACAGTAATCCCGAATAGTAAACAGGGAGGGGAGTATTCTCTTCTCTTCGTTGTACGCAGCGACGATAATCGAAATCATTATGGGAGCTATTATATCGTATTTTGATGATGATTGAGGTTTTTGTTAAGTAATCTCCCCTTGCCCCTCTTTAGAAAAGAGGGGTATCCTCTTCCCTTTTTTAGAAAGGTATCTGTGTATTACTCCCACTTTTATAAAGGGGGATATAGGGGGATTACTGAACATAATTTTCAATTTTCTATGAAAGAACCAATTTATCGTATGCAGAAAAGGCACTCGTCCATGAAGTATGTGCTGTATGGAAAGTAAATAGGTCAGGCATCTTGCCCGCCTTGCTTCTGAGAACTGACAACTGAGAAGTAAAAACTAAGAACTGAGAACTAAAAACTGAAAACGTATGATGTCAGAATAATAATGACCTTAAAACGAAATACCAACCTTGTATTGATTATGCTGTTTGACGCACCACTTCACCTGGCTGTTTTTCGGAGCATCCCAAATGTGGTCCAGGTCAACCTGGAGGTTAAATTCTTTTTTCAGAGGGATGTCCACATAGAAGCTTAGCCCTGAGTCGCTGAGATCATGTGTCGAGCTGTTCCCGGTAATCTTCTCATGGTCAATGGAATACGAATACGTAACCGGCAGATTTACATTCAACCTCTTCTCGGTCCTTCTTTCTTTCAGAAGAAGCATAATTCCTCCCCCCTTCTGTTTTTATATATATTTTAACTATCTGCTTATAAAAAAGCACAAAATTGTACATTTGTCAACTAATTAATAAAAAAACAGGGTTCAAGGGTTCAAGTGAAAAAAAGGGATCCATGATTCTGCGCCCCGGTCGCCTCAACGACTCGCCGAGGAGAGCGCATCCGCCTGTGGCGGAGAGGATTCAACTGAAATAAGACAGTATTTGTGTTGACAATAACTGTAAACCAAAATCATGACTCTCGGTAGTGAAAAGGTGCTGCTCGCCGGGTTTTCCGCTTTAAGAAAAACCTGAGATTGTTACAATATTATGTGGTATGCTAATAAATATAATTTGTAGGAGGTCGAGTTGAAGACGTTAGCCATAAAATATCCTGAGTCTGTGCTTGCTACACTCAACCTTAGCCCTGAGACATTCGAGCAGGAGGCGAGAATAGCCCTCGCTGTTAAGCTCTACGAGATGGGGCGCCTGACTTCAGGTCAGGCTTCCGAACTCGCTGGAATGCCGCGAGTCGCTTTTCTTTTGAACTGCCAACGTTACGGCACGGCAACGGTTCAATGGGATCGAGAGGAACTCGAAGCTGAGTTTTCCAACAAGATGAAATGAGCCGTAGCCTGGTTTCGAATACAGGCCCGATCATTGCGCTCTCGCTTATTGACCGCTTGGATATTCGAGAGAATCCAATAAGAAGCTCTTTTTTTGCCGAAAGCCTTTTCGAAAAGCTGTTGTTATCTGTCCGGCGCGGGCATTTCCTTCTTTTTCATTTTATCTAAGAGTCTCTTCCTGATCGGTTCTGCTTCTGTCTGAATCGTTGCGATTTGCTCTTTCACCGACATGTGCTTCCTTCTCTCATAACTTTTTTCTCTAATCGCATGAAGCTGTTTCATGGTTTTCGATTCATTCATTGTTGTCCTCCTGAATCCAGCTTTGAGGCGTTAATATTTCCAACTCCTTGAGACCGAGCATTCTATTTATTCCGTTCACACCACGAATAGTCTTTAGTTTCACCATATGCCTGAAATTCCAACTAATAAGAGCATCGGCTTCATTGTAAGTGGCAAGGGCGATATGTAATGCATCATCTTGATATTTTGGGGGAATAATCCCTTCATCGTAAATAAATGAATGAATAAAGCAGGCTAAAGAGGGGATCTTCTTTTTTCTTTCGCTTCAGCGGATCCGCCGGGGCGACAATCCTTCCTATCTGTCATTCCGGCTTGGCCGGAATCCTTCCGAGGAAGTTCTCATATAAATCCTTGGTCTCGCATTAGCCATTATATGTACCGCAAATTATTTTCCTTCATATAATTGATGAAGAAAGATTCCGGCCAAGCCGGAATGACAAGTTAATTATGTGACAAGCCCCTTGAATCCTCTCCGCCACAGGCGGACGCGCCGAGGCGCGGAATCCTTGGCCCCTTGAACCCTGCCTTTCTCACATTTCCACAAAATAATTCTCCCAGGCGATGTCAATCGATTCTCTGTTCATCCCGGCTGTCCTGTTGTAGTAATGGGCATCATCGATGATATGGTCTACAATGTCACGCGGATGGCAGGCATTAAATTTTACACCGAATTTCTTATAGTAATGCTTTATCAGGTAGTCGAGCATATCCCTCTTG
>JALHSV010000105.1 GCA_022865525.1 Thermodesulfovibrionales bacterium | reverse complement strand
ATTTATTTGCAGGAGAAACAAACGCTGGTCTTTAGTTGACTGTTATTTACTTCGATTTGAAAGATTCCCTCTACGCAAAGTCCGATAGTATTTAGTACAGAATGAACTCTTCAAAGGTTACGATTTTTGCCCGGTGTTTATAAGCAGGTGTTATGCTCACCCAGTCGGAAGCGATCGCAGTTCAATTTTGATGATGGAGTAAACTATGGGGAAATGGTTTCTGAAGTATTTATTCAGAGAACCAATAAAACGAATTACATCCGCGTATTGAAGATTGACGAGCCTCTGACAAGAGTTAATTACATTCTTTCCGGGGCACTGATGCCGAGTATTTCGAGCCCATCCCTCAGAACAGTTCTTATTGCCTCGCACAATGCAAGGCGTGCCCTGCTCAGGGCTATATCATCGGTGACAATTCTGCACTTATTGTAGTAGGGATGAAACATGCTCGACAGCTCCTGCATATAGAAGGTAATCCTGTGCGGCTCGTGAGCTTTCACGGCGCCTTCAAATATCATCGGGTACATGAGGAGCTTTTTGATAATTCTGAGTTCCTCATGGTGGGACAGCAGGCTCAGGTCTGCATGGGAAATCTTATCTGCCTGGATTCCTTTTTCCTGCGCATGGGCAAAGATGCTGTTTATCCGTGCATAAGCATATTGAACATAAAATACCGGATTTTCTGAAGACTGGGCTTTTGCAACCTCCAGATCAAATTCAAGATGGCTGTCGGGTCGTCTCGTAAGAAATATGAATTTTGTCGTGTCCGCCCCAACCTCCTCGATGACTTCCCGTAACGTCACGAATTCACCAGCCCTCTTTGACATCTGGACAGGTTTTCCACCCCTCAGGAGGGTAACCATTTGTACGAGCAAAACTTTCAACTTTTCCTTCGGGTAGCCGAGGGCCTCGATAACTGCCTGAATCCTTGGGATGTAACCATGATGGTCGGCACCCCAGATATCAATCAGTTCATCATATTTTTTCTCGATCTTTTTTCTGTGATATGCGATGTCCGAAGTAAAATAGGTATTTTCCCCGTCCTGTTTTATGATCACCCTGTCTTTATCGTCTCCAAAGGCAGTTGCCCTGAACCATGTCGCCTGTTCCTTTTCATAAACAAACTCTTTCGACCGGAGATCTTCAATAGCCCTGCTGACTTCCCCGCTCTCAAAAAGCTCCTTCTCGCTCTGCCAGGTATCAAAGGTTATGCCAAATGCGTTCAGATCCTCTTTGATGCCTGAAAGGATCTTCTTATAGGAATACTCAATGAAAAATTCGCCCGCTTCATCGAATCTTTTCTGGATATAGGTCGACCCCATCTTGAAGACGATTTCATGGGCAATCTCCTCAATATATCCTCCTTTGTATCCTTCTTCGGGGGCTGGGTATTCAACGCCAAGCAATTTCTGGTACCAGGCAAAAACAGACTGTCCGAGAAGCCGGATCTGTTTCCCGGCATCATTGATATAGTACTCACGCTCAACATGATAACCGGCAGCCTTGAGGAGATTCGCAAGCGCATCGCCAGTTGCACCGCCCCTCCCGTGTCCAAGGTGTAAGGGCCCGGTCGGGTTCGCGCTGATAAATTCAATCTGAACCCGTCTCCCCTGACCAATATTCTCCCGGAGAAACACGCTGCCGGACTCCAGCAATTTTTTCAACTCCGCATAGAGGTATTCCTTTGTGAAGGTAATGTTGATAAAACCAGGTCCGGCAATATCTATCCTCTCAAGAATCGTTTTCTCAAGCATGCACGAGGCAAGTTCGTCTGCAATTTTTTTCGGCGGTTTTTTTAACAGCTTTGAGAGAGACATCGCAACGGGAGTCGAAAGATCCCCGAAATCCTCGCTTGGCGGTACCCCCACGTCAAGAGGAGGGATTGCATTGATCCCTATCTTCTTTAATGATTCCTCAATGATAGCGACAAGGTCTTTTTTCATTCAATCATCCTCCCGGTTCAATGAAACACTGAGGATCTTCGGCAAGAAAATCATTTTCCCCCTGAGCCCGGGAAAAAGCATATGCTAT
>JALHSV010000104.1 GCA_022865525.1 Thermodesulfovibrionales bacterium | reverse complement strand
CTGAAAAAGGGAATGCATAACATACGAATGAAGGGAAATGAAACGTTCAAGGTTGCGGTCAGGACATTAGAGGATGCTGCCTTGAAAACCCTCGCTGATAACAATATGGATCCTTCACAGCTTTCACTTCTCGTTCCTCATCAGGCAAACCTTCGGATTATACAGGCAACTGCTGACAGGCTGAACCTGCCGATGGAAAAAGTCTTTGTGAATCTCGAACGGTATGGAAACACATCTGCTGCATCGATCCCGATAGCACTTGATGAAGCGTTGACATCCGGTCGGATCAAGGACGGAGATTATATTCTCCTTGAGGCGTTTGGCGGCGGACTCACCTGGGCATCAGCTTTAATAAAGTGGTAATCTCTCTCTTCCGGTATCAAGGATTCGTCTGACCGTAGTCAGCAGTTCCATCCGCTCAAAGGGTTTTTTCAAAAAGGCATCAATAGATCCATCCTCCCGGATGGCTGCATCGCTGTAGCCGGAGATGACCAGTATCCTGATCTCCGGTTTGATATTTTTCAGAATTTTGATCAAATCATTTCCTTCCATGAGCGGCATGACGATGTCTGTTATCACAAGCTTAATTTTGGCGAGATTGGTCTTGAATACATCTATGGCATTCAGGGAATTATTGACAGGCATGACGTGATATCCATGAGTTTCAAGGAGATCTGATACCAGATTCAGGACATCGTTGTCATCGTCAACGATCAGGATATTTTCGTTTCCTTCAATCATGGTAACACGGGGTTTTACAACCTTCTGACCGGGTCTCCCGGAAATAGGGAAGTAGATCTCGAACGTAGTCCCTTTGCCGACATCGCTCTGCACGGAAATATAGCCTTTATGATCCTTGACAATTCCATACACTGTTGCAAGCCCCAGCCCCGTACCCTTTCCCTTTTCTTTGGTCGTAAAGAATGGATCAAAAATCCTGTTAATGACCTCTTTGGAAATACCGGTTCCGGTGTCGGAAACCGATAACATGATATATCTCCCCGGTTCAACATACGACGGGATATTCAGCCGGTCCCCGCCTACATCGATCAGCCGGGATGTAATGGTAATAAGGCCGCCGTCGGGCATGGCATCCCTGGCATTTACCAGAAGATTCATCATGATCTGTTCGATTTGATTGGGATCACCATCAATCGTGGGGGTCTGTTCAGCAAAATTCACTTTCAGGCCTATCTTCTTATTCAGTACTCCTTCAAAAAGCTTCAATGAGTCGTTAATAACCTCGTGGAGATTCAGGGGAAGCACCTCATGCGATTCACGCCGTGCAAAACTCAGGAGTTTGGAGACCATTACGCCTGCCTTGCGTGCCGAGCTCTCAATGTTCTTGACCCTCTGCTTTGATACATCATCAAGGGTGCTGAATTCGAGCAGAAGTTCAGCATATCCTAAAATAGCGGTTAAAATATTATTGAAATTATGGGCAATTCCTCCGGCAAGAACTCCGATTGACTCCATTTTTGTAGAATGCATCAATTGTTCCTGAATCCTTTTCTTTTCCGTGATATCCCTGTAAAAAGACTGAATGTATGTTTCATCCTCAATTTTTATGGCATTTGAGCTCACCTCGAGGACAACCTTGCTGCCATCCTTCTTATAGTGTTCTGTCTCAAAGATCAGGGATTCTCCGTCAAGAATCTTTTGCATTCTCTGAACATAATTTTCCCTGTCGCCCGTTGCATCAAGGAGTTCGATACTGACTCCGGTTAAGGCATCTCTGTCAAATCCGTGAATATCACATGCTTTTTGATTGACATTGATGATTGTTCCGTTCCTGTCAAGCACAATAATTCCGTCTGTCGCATGGTCAAATATAGCCCTGTGCCATTTTTCTGATATTGAAAGATCTTTTGTCCGCTCCTGAACGAGGTGCTCAAGATTGGTTGAATAGCTTTTCAGTTGCTCCTTCTCCTCGGAAAGATCATATTCAAGCACCAATTTGTTGGTGAGGAGTTTCTGGTTGATATACCTCCATATGAATCCGATAATGAATATGGAACCCAGGAAGAAGTTGTTATTGAAAAATATCTTGATGTCTGTAACGGAATCAAATATCAAAATAGGGAAAAGATAAATACTATAAATAATGGCCGCCAAAGAGAACGTGACGGATAAGGAGATCGGCAGCAGTCCAATAATGAACACAAATGTTAAGGTCATCCCGGCATAATAGCTCGATTTATGCCCACCTGTTGCAAGGATCATTAATTCGACCATGAAAGACACAATGATTGTTGCAGCAACCGTGATACCCAACTGCAGGTTCTTATTCAGGTAACGTCTGTTCAAAAAGAAGAGCAGCAAAAATAAACCTATACTCACAATTCTCAATACAAGGAATGAAGCAAAATGCTGAGGAGTGACCAAATAATCCAAAAGAATGAGAAGTCCGATGACGAATATTGTTGAAGGCAGGATAATAGAACCCCAGGACTGGAGTAATTTTAGAATCTCATGATCAATATAGCTTTTTTTGTCCATGGAATCACTATAATTATACTGAAATCAAATCAAGGCGTGGCTTTTTCCTTTTTTCAATGATGTGGCGTTATCATACCCCAGATGCAGTATATATGTAAATTACAAACTACACTTAAAGTAATACTTTAAGTGTAGTAATTAAATATATTATTAATAATGAGAAAATAATAAACCAAGCAGTCTCTGCCGCAGTTCCGTCTTTCTGTTATCTCTGAAAGCGCATACCTTTGTCATTCCGTCTTGCTTGCCCGCCGTCATTTTGGAGGGGCCGGTCGTAGCGACTCTCGCGAAGACTCGCATCGAGAATCTTTCTTTACGATTTCGCACCGTTTCTGATTGTCTTCGGCCTGTCTCTTTTCGCATTCACAATACAGAAAAAACCGAATGGTTCATTGGATGGATTTCTCAGCTGGTG
>JALHSV010000683.1 GCA_022865525.1 Thermodesulfovibrionales bacterium | reverse complement strand
GTGAGGGGATAGGTTCTCCCTTCGCAGCGCTCTGCCGGACTTTTCGCAGATGGACATATCGCATACCGGGTATCCATGCCATGATGTTTGCAGCAATATGGGCATCATCGGTAACAATGGTAATGCCGGACTGATGAGGTCTATCAGGTTGTGTGAGTGTCTTCGAGAGCTGAAGGGAAAGTGCATGAAAGGGGATATGGATATGCTCAATCTTACCTGTAATATCAGGCAGGAAACCGATGCATATTCTCACAAGAAGTATGCTGACAGCTATTAATGCGCACAGGCTGCCGAATACCTTGAATCTGCGGCTTTGCGCATCAAAATGAATCATGAGAAAGCATGACAGCGGGATAAGAAACATCACAGGGGCCAACCATCGCTCGGCAAAATGTGCTGTGCCAAACAAGATAACTGTCAATACCGGGATAATCACTCCATACAGTGCTGCAAGAGACAGAATCCCGGCCTGTACGCTCTTTTTTCGTGAACCGAGAGAAAAAAAGGGGGCAAAGAAAATGACAAACGACAGAAAAAACAGGAGCAGGCCTGCGTATGGAGAGAGCACGGTGAAGAGAATTTCGGTTGGAGGATACATGAAGAGTTCGCCAGCCTGCGCTTTCCGCATCCCGTGATAGAAAGGAGAAAAATTCTCCTGAGCAAGCCAGATGAGGTGGGGGAGCAAGACGATAAAACAAACGAGAATCGAGAGAAGGCTTCTCTTGTCAAACATGAGATGACGTCCCTCTCTCATTGAGAGGCTTGCGGCTGCCAGTGCAATGAAAAAGAGAGAAAAGTTATATTTACTCAAAATGCCAAGAGCTACACATAACCCGATAAAAACATAGCTGGACACAGTTCTCTTCGTCAGCATCCTGATATATACCAGGCAGGTAAGAGCCGCCATGAGTGTAACCAAGATAGAATGGCTCAAATCACGGTTAAATTCATATGCATACAGAGGGAAAAGCATCAGTGAACCGGTAACTGCCAGGGATTTTCCTGCGTCCCAGAGAGACCTGGCAGTCAGATAGAAAACACTGTAGAACAAAAAAAGGAGGCTGTACTTAGTGAATATCAAAGTAAAAACATTCAATCCGGATATGGAGGAGATTATGTGAACAATCCAACTATAGAGAGGCGGCTGGGAAGGGTATCCCCACTGGAAAGAGGAAGCAAGTAAAAACTGTTCGGCCTCATCGAGTTCCATCGTTGAAGAAATCAGGAGCCGCGATACGGCAAAGGCAAGACAATACAGAAGGAAAATTCCTATCGCAACGACATCGTATCTTCTAAAAAGAGTATCTTTATTATTCGGTAATAATGTCATGAACATTATACCTGGAAATTGGGAAGCCGCTTAAATTCCTTTTTGTATAATTGCACAGCACGTCTTTGTACCAACTCCCAGAAATGTGCATCCTCCTTAAGAATAGTTCGCAGCGGTTTGCCGCTATAAATTTGCATGAACCGGAAGACATCTCTCTTCTTCAATCCTCTATCCATGCTTGAGAAATAAAGACCCGTCAGATCCTTAATTCTCCAGCGCCGGGGAGTATGTTTCCGCAGTTGTACCCGGTGCAAGTCTATCAGATACAGGCGGGGGCCTTCGCCTGATGCCTTCCCCAGGCTATCCATATCCATAAGGAAATGGCAGATATAGAAATCCCTATGGTTAATACCGTTCTGATGCAGGCAACGGGCTATCTCTGCAATGTTCTTTATGATAGTCGTTTTTATGGCAAAGTCAGGAGGATTGGCAGGCCAGTCTCTGCTGAAATCCTCAAGGCTTACCGTATTTTCCAGCTCTTCGGTGATAATGAAAGAGTCAAGCCAGGCAGGAGCGAATCCGCGGATACCCGAACCAACAATCCGCATCGTTTTTATGCCGAGTTCTTCCAGTCTCCTGATGGCATGTAGTTCATTTTCAGCACTCAGAACAGGCCACCTGAGGTTTATAAGGTTCTTCAGTATCTCCTGCCAGCCTGCTTTTCGGTGTATCTTTATATAATACCCCTTCCCGTCTTTCACCATGCGGAGTGTTCTCCTGTTTTTTTGCTGACGGAATACCTCGCCCTGCATATTCATGATTCTGTCAAAGGCATCTTTGCCATGAAAAAAGTCCTGGAAGTCTCCCCGAAGCTGCATCATCTGTGTATCATCGGTTTGTTCCAATAGACTCGATAAGAGCAGCAGCCTTCTCCGGCATGCTGAAAAAATCATTCTTATTCACATATTCAATACCATTGCGTTTCCATATCTCTCGTCTGGAAGACAAAAGCATCTCCTGTAACAGGTTATTAAACGCCTGTTGGTGATAAGGCGACGTAATCAGCATTCCTGCTTCAGCTTTGCTGACGTGAGCTGCATAACCACATACTTCTGTTGCGAGAATAGGCAATCCTGCTGCCATCGCCTCAATGAGTACGGTTCCGGTATTTTCTGAATAAGCGGGATGGAGCAACAAATCAGCGCTGATCATAAACTTTGGCACATCATCACAACCACCCAGGAAAGAGAGGTGCCCTGCGACTTTTAGGCGTTTTGCCAAACTCTCAAAAGGTCTGACCTTCCCCTCTCCAATGACGAAGAGTTTCGTTCTTTTTCGCAAACTTTCCGGAAGGGCAGCTAATGCCAGAAGAGTTCTGTCAAGCCCCTTTGTTTTAAAGGATGATCCAACCATGAGTAAAAGAAATTCGTCATTGTTTATGCCATAGGTATTACGCACTGCTTTTCTGATTGCGTCAGCGTTTCCTCTTAACACCCGGTCCCTTGAAATTCCCGGAGGAAGACTGTGGAACCGCTTTCCCGGAGTTTTGTAATATGTTATGTATTGTGCTCTTTCTTTCTCTGAAATAAGAAGTATCTCTGTCTTTGAAGCAGTGTCAAACACTGCTTTTTCAAGGGCAAGATACGTACGATAGCGTGGTCCCAAACGGTACAATGAGCCCTTTTCTCCCATTACTTTAGCCTGATAACAGGGATCAGCAGCATAATACACATCCAGACCATGCATTTTATTGAAACCGACAATGAGATCATTCGGTTGTTTTGCCAGGAGTTTATTCACATCTTTTGAGTAATTCCAGCACCGCTGGTGATTTGTGATACCTCTAACTGAGACGAGAGAGACCTGGAAGTCAGAGGGAATGTCTCCTGCCCATGCTGTGGTATAAACACGGATCGCGTGCCCCTGCCTCTGACAAGCCTCGGCAATATGTTTGAAATCACGCTGGAGTCCGCCAAAGGGAAAGTATTGAAAGAGACAAAAAGCCAGATTCACGGTAATTTCTTACGTCCTTTCTTAATCCAATCCTGCATGGCCTTTCTC
>JALHSV010000682.1 GCA_022865525.1 Thermodesulfovibrionales bacterium | reverse complement strand
TTTCCGTAAGTTCAATACCGTGCAGTTTTAATTGTCTTGAAAGCTCTCGTGAACCAATAATGGTGTCATGATGCTTGTCGAGGATCTTTAAGATTGCAAGCATGGTTTTATTCATATAGTCTTTCCTTAATGCATGACCGGGCCGCGGTAACCCGCGTCCCGGTCATAAAAAAAATATTAGCTCGCAAGAATCCTTTCGGCTTCATCCATGTCGGATTCCATAACATAAGGAATTCCTGTAATCTCCGATGCCTCATGGGTCAGCGATACAAGGTCTGATCTGTCGAGATATTTTATGGCAAATTTACGCGCACCGGCCATAAGCTGCTGGAGTCCGACCTGGATCCTGTCACAGAACGTATACATACCTATGGCGCCAAGGGGAAGTTTCTTATAGCTCTTTCCGTACTTTGCTTTCAGTGTTTCGGCATTAACAAATATGGTCTCTGCTGAATCACCATATTTTTTTATCTCGGGAGGAAGTTTCTCTTCAGACATCCATCTCTGAATATTCTTGCCAACCATTGCCGGTATCATAGTAGCACGGCCCATGCAGACAGCTTTGACAAAGGGTGCTCCCAAAGCAATTGCCTTGAAAATGTGATCTTCGAGTGAGAAACCACCAGCTATCGCAATATCTGGGACATATTTACCTTTTGCCCTTAGTTCGCTGGCAAACTTATAGGTGAGAGCCTCAAGATAAATGGTGGGGATACCCCATTCATTCATCATCCTCCAGGGACTCATTCCGGTTCCGCCTCCCGCACCGTCGATTGTCAGAAGGTCTAACTCTGCGTCAGAGGAAAATTTTATTGCCCTTGCAAGATCAGTTATCCTGTATGCTCCTGTTTTCAGGGAGACAAATTTTGCCCCTATTTTCCTGAGATACTCAGCGCTCTTCATAAACCCTTCATATTCCACCATTCCAAGCCTGGAGTGTCTTTCAAATTCTTTGAAGGCGCCCTCTTTGAATGCCTTCTGGACTACCGGGTCTTCAGGGTCAGGAAGAACAATATATCCTCTTTTCTTGAGTTCAAGTGCACTGTCGAGAGTCTTGAGCTTCACCTCTCCCCCGATGTTTTTAGCACCCTGACCCCATTTCAGTTCCAGGCATTCCACACCAAGCTTATCGACTGCATATTCAGGAGAGCCAAGGCGTGCATCTTCAACATTCTGCTGAAGAACAATGGCACCATACCCTTCTTTCCAGTCATTAAAGGTTTTAACCCTTCTTTCGAGTTCCGGTGACTTTATCACCTTGCCGTTTACTATTTCAGCCTTATGGTCCATACCAACAACATTTTCACCGATTACAACCATAAGCCCTGAGATAGCAGCACCAATTGCCATTCCTTCCCAGTTGTCCCTCGCGATATTTGTAGAGCCCAAGGCACCGGTAAAAATTGGCACTTTCAGTTTGACTTTATGTTTGTTCCCTAATTCGACCTCCGTAGAAACATTAGTAAACAGAGCCTTATCGGAATCTGCATCTATACCAACAGCACCAACACAGGTACCCTGAATATTCAGATGTGAATAGTCGACGGGATACTCTTTTACTGCTCCTGCAGTAACTTTTCCAAAGGGTTGCGGATAAAGGACTTCTCTTCCCCTGTATGATGACTTGCCTATCTCACATATCCCTGGACATCCATCCAGACATACTGAGCATATTCCTGAATAGGGAGCCGGGTCTGATACCCTGTTCCTTGTTCCTGTTGCTGCGCTTGCATTTGGTGTGCCGTAGTTCACAATTTTTTACCTCCATAAATATTTTGGAAGCAGACCTGTCCCCCCAAATATTTCAGGGGACAAGTACCGCATCTAAACCCAGATCAGTCTACAAACGCAAAGGAAAATTATTTTGCACCCAGAATTTTCATTGCTTCCTTCCTGTACGAATCCATCAGGTAAGGAATGCCGGTAACCCTGGCGCATTCTTCTGTAAGTGACATCAGTTCATTCCTCGTGATCGAATCGATATTGAAACAACGTGCGCCTGCCATCAGCTGCTGTAATCCGACCCTTATTTTCTGTGAATAGCTGTAAATACCGATCGCTCCGAGAGGAATGTTTCTGATCTCTTGGCTGCCTACGATATTTTTAACATCTTCATAATTTACAAAGATCTCTTCAACTTTGGTGCCGAATTCGCTGACGGTTTTCGGGAGATCGTTTGCCTTAATCCATTTTCCGATGTTCTTGCCGACCATGCCGGGTATCATTAATGCACGTCCCATGCAGACTGCCTTGGTGTAGGGTGCGCCTAAAGCCAATGCCTTGAATATGCCGTCTTCACTGCTGAAGCCGCCTGCAAAGGCGATATCAGGAACACGCTCGCCTTTCTTGTCAAGTATCTTGCAGAATTCTGCAGCTGCTGCATGCAGGTAGAGTGAAGGCATACCCCATTCTTCCATCATACGCCATGGGCTCATCCCTGTTCCGCCGGGAGCGCCGTCTATTGTAAGCAGATCGATCTTGGCCTTGGAACTCCATTTGATCGCCATTGCCAGCTCGCGAAGACCATAAGCGCCTGTCTTCAGCGTAATCCTCTTGAATCCGAGTTTCCTGAGCCTGTCTACTTCAGCGTAAAAACCCTTTTCTTCGATAAAGCCGAGACGGCTGTGACGCTCAAATTCCTTTATCGCGCCGTCTTTGAACGAGGACTGAACAATAGGATCAGACGGATCAGGGGTAACTATATAGCCGCGTTTCTGTAATTCAAGTGCGCGCTCCAGAGAGTGCACTTTGATCTCACCGCCGATGCATTTTGCTCCCTGTCCCCATTTTAATTCTATGGTTTCAATAGCGTGTTTATCTATTATATATTC
>JALHSV010000681.1 GCA_022865525.1 Thermodesulfovibrionales bacterium | reverse complement strand
GTACCATTTGCAGGAGGACATCTTTAGAAAAAACGCATCTGAATACCTGAATATCTTCGGGCTTAAAGAGTGGAAGGACGAATTGATCAGCAGTTTTTCAATGGGGATGAAACAACGGGTGCTCCTCACCTCTGCGTTTATGAGGAACCCGAAGGTCATCATTCTGGATGAACCCCATAACGGACTTGACCCGAAGGGCGTGCGATTGCTCAAGGACATCCTTTTCAAACTGAGGAACGAAGGTACTACCATCCTTCTGTCCACGCATATCATTGCGATTGCAGAACAAATCTGCGATGAGATCGCAATCATCAATAAAGGTTCAGTGACAGCTCAGGGTGACAGGGAAACGTTGAGGCGTTACGCAGAGTCATCAGATAAGAATCTTGAGGATATTTTCCTTCGTCTTACCTCGGTTTACGAAGGTCCAATGCATAATGGGTGATTTTTACCACCTCATTGCGCCAACTGTCTGGTCTGTAAAAAATGATCTTGTGCGGTTTAACAGGTCGTTCTATCGGAAAATATTTCTCTATGCCGCATTCAGCGCCTTCTTTGTCTTTCTTATCACTGACCTTCTGACTAAGGGGCTGACAAAATTAGAGGCCTTGTCCCCTGAAGTGTTCAATATCCTCCTCATGAAGGGATACGCTCTCATTTTCATCATTATTTTCTTTATGCAGATCCTGAATGGAGTAGTCCTGTCACTAAACACCTACTATCAGTCAAAAGACCTTGAAGTCCTCTTGGTCTCGCCGGTCAACAGGACGTCACTTTTCTTTTCGAGACTTTTTGAGACCCATCTCAAGGCGTCATGGATGCTCATCGTGTTCGGCATCCCGCTGATTGTCGCCTCGGGACTTATCTACCGCGCAAGCCCTCTCTACCATGTGTATGCGCTCACTCTTTTCATTTTATACTCAACCATTGCAGTTAACACTGGCGTAGGGATTACGATAGTTGTTGCCGGGCTTTTTCATATAAGGAAGCTGAAGAAATTCCTGTTCTCGACCGGGATTATCCTGACAGTCCTTCTGGTCACATTATTAAGGATGTTGAAGCCGGAACGATATGTGAACCCTGAACTCTTCGCTAACCTGACACTCTTCATCGCCGAGATGAAAGCGCCTTCCTTCATCCTGCTTCCGAACAGATGGCTGAGTGATTCACTATTTAGTTTTTTGAGTAAAGCCTTTACCACTACCACCCTGATGTATGTGGCCCTTCTTTTTTTGACCTCATATGTCACAACTCTTTTCCTGCTCATGCTGTTCAAAAGATATTACTACAGGGGTTGGAAACTTTTACAGGAGGGCGGAACCGACCTCAGAAGAACAAAACCGTCTGTTTCATTGATCACACGTATCGCCGAAGGCATGACAAAGATCCCGGGGACACAAAGCAGGATGCTGATCAAACAGGACCTGCTCACTCAGATGAGGGATTCGAAAAATATCCATCAGATGCTGATCCTTTTTTCACTGACGGTTATTTATCTGTTCAGCATCATGTCACTTCCGATGAACTGGGAATACTACTCCGTTCAACTCAAGTATATGATCTCATTCTTCAATCTCGGGCTGATACTTATTATCATTGCTTCCCTCTGTGCAAGGCTTGTGTATCCACAGGTCGTTTCCGAAGGTATTTCTTTC
>JALHSV010000680.1 GCA_022865525.1 Thermodesulfovibrionales bacterium | reverse complement strand
GAATTCGACTGATGAGGGTAGCAATCGACATCAGACCTGCAGCTTGTGCTATCCTTTTTTTTTCGTCCAATTCTGTCCCCTTTATGTTTTGAGGGATTATAGCAAATAAGAGAGATGCGTTTGCAAAATATTCAGCCGGTCCTATAATATCCACTATGGGAATCCTTCATGAAATTGTCTCAAAGAAAAAACAGAGGCTGAGAGATGTGCAGGCATCCGTTCCTTTGAGAGAACTCAAATCAAAGATCACCGATGTTGAAAAGCCAAGGGATTTCCGGACAGCTGTAAAACGTTCTTCAGATGAAAACATCAAGTTGATCGCGGAGATTAAAAAGGCATCGCCAACAAAAGGAATCATACGGGAAAAGTTCGATCATATATCGATAGCACAAATATATGATAAAAAGCATGTCCATGCAGTTTCCGTTCTCACCGAGGAAGATTTCTTCATGGGAAGCCTCTCCTTTCTTCCTGAAGTCAAAAAATTTACCTCAAAGCCTGTTTTAAGAAAAGACTTTATCGTTGATGAATATCAGATTTATGAGACAAGAGTAAATAGTGCAGACGCTATTCTGCTGATCGCTGCGATACTCGAGAAAAATCAGGCAGATGAATACCTGAACCTTGCAAGAGAACTCGGCCTATCTGTTCTTTTTGAGATTCATGACTTTAAGGAACTTGAAATGGCACTGCTCATAGCATGCGATATTATCGGGATTAATAACCGGAATCTAAAAACATTGCAGATAGACATGAACACTACCTTTACCCTCAGGAGAGAAATCCCGTCAGATAGGATTGTTGTCAGTGAAAGCGGGATAAAAAGCAGGATGGATGTCCAGAAACTTCAAAATATCAGGGTCGATGCACTGCTCATAGGAACCTCTTTCATGGAAGCAGAAGATATTGGAAAGAAAATCGACGAGTTGACGGGCTCAATGTGATAAAATGACGCTATGCAGGTCAGAGTCAAAATATGCGGGATAACAAATCTCGATGATGCTCTGGCAGCTGTTGCTTTCGGTGCAGATGCCCTTGGTTTTGTTTTCTTTCAGGAAAGTCCCCGATATGTACCATATGATGACGCAGCATCAATAATCAGGAAACTCCCCCCATTTATAACAACGGTAGGTGTGTTCGTCAATGAAAAGCCGGAACAGATAGAAAAAATAACATCATGGACCGGTATCGACGTCATTCAACTCCATGGGGACGAACCACCCTCTCAGTGCTCCTTTTCAAGGCGGGTCATCAAGGCAATTCGGGTTAAGTCTCTTGAGAGCCTCGATCCTGTCATTCATTATCAGGAAAAAGTATCCGCATTTCTCCTCGATACATATGCACCTGATGTTTTTGGCGGAACTGGCCGGATCTTTAACTGGGATATTGCTTCTTATGCAAAACAATTCGGGAAGATTATCTTGGCAGGAGGGTTAACTCCCGATAACATTGCTGAAGCAATGAAACAGGTAATGCCTTACGGGGTTGATGTAAGCAGTGGGATTGAATCAAGGAAAGGGAAAAAAGACCTCAATAAGATGCAGGTATTCATTGAGCGGGCGAAAGGGGTACAGACCGGCAAATAGTCACTGTTTATCAGTAGTCAGTCAGTGGTTGTAACCGCCGGCTTTCCAGCCCGCCGGATTGTTTTTGGCAGCAACCTGTTTTCCTCTGAACTAACTTTTACAATTGTTTTGACATTGCCCCGGGGATTGAAATCTCCAATAACTTCCAGGAATCTCGGTT
>JALHSV010000103.1 GCA_022865525.1 Thermodesulfovibrionales bacterium | reverse complement strand
TTGACTTTTATCCTTCAAATGGCAACCATATATGTGCCATTCTTAAATCCCATATTCAAGACAGAGCCCTTAACTTCAAGTGAGTTGACAATTACGATAGCATTATCGTCTGTTGTATTTTTTGCGGTGGAGGTTGAGAAATTAATGAAGCGGCGGAAGGCTTATTGGAATGCTTATTAAGGCTGGGCATTTAGTACTGGTTACCGTTGAAAGGCAGAGCATAAATATGGCATTGGACTATTTCAAGAGAGAAACATAAAATAAAGATCTAATAAAATAAGGAACACGGAGGATTCTATGACTAAGGGCAAAGCAAGGAATTTAATTCTATTCGGGTTTATTTTTTTAATACTGCCACTTATATTTTCTGTTTTGAATTTATATACCGACTGGCTCTTTTTCACAGAAACAGGATACACGTCTGTTTTTATTAAGACGCTCTCTACGAAGATCGGCACAGGTCTGTCTTTCGGCATAGCCTTTTTGTTCTTTGTTCTGGTGAATATAACCATTGCAAACAGGACTAATTTCCCGCAGACAGATATAGCTGTGATCGAAGGCGTCATCAATCCATTTAAAGCAAGCGGTATCGAAAAGATCGTCAAACCCCTCACCATAATTGCCGGAGTTGTTATGTCAATCTTTGCAGCGCAGTGGGGCGCATTGAGGTGGGAAGACTTCCTGCTCTTTAAAAATAGTCTGGCTATGGGAATCAATGACCCCCTATTGGCAAAGGACGTCGGTTTCTATCTGTTCAAACTTCCCTTTATAGAATCTCTTAACGGTTTTGCAGGTTTTACCTTGCTATTAACAATAATAGCGGTGGCTGCGAACTATTTTTTTAGAGGCGGCATCTTTATCGCAGAGAGGATAATATCTATCGATAGCAAAGTAAAAAAACATATCGGCATCCTTGCAGGACTCGTTATCCTTAATATCGGATTCGGCTTCTACCTCGATACCTTCAGGCTTCTGTTCTCAGAACATGGCGCAGTCTTCGGCGCAGGGTATATGGATGTATATGCAAAACTCTTTTTTTACAGGATACTCGTATTCATCACGCCGTTAGCAGGCATTGTCTTTATGGCAGGAATAGTAAGAGGCTCACGGAGACTGACATTCCTCCCGCCTGTGTTGGTTTTAGCAGTGTATATTATCGGGATTGTGGCATATCCGTATGTTCTTCATAAATTCAAGGTCGCGCCGAATGAGCTTGCCCTCGAGACCCCCTACATAGAGCAAAACATTAATTTTACAAGGCTTGGCTATAACCTTGACAAGATCGAGGTAAGGCCATTTGATGTCGACTATAATCTCTCGAATAAGGACATAGAAAAAAATGATGCCACCATTAAGAATATACGATTATGGGACCATAGCCCGCTTCTTAGGACATACAGTCAGCTTCAGCAGATAAGGACGTACTATAAATTTGCGGACGTTGATAATGACAGGTATACCATAAACGGCGAATATATGCAGGTCATGCTCGCCCCGCGGGAGCTTTCATACAATGACCTTCCGAGCAAAAACTGGATAAACGAAAGGCTGATATTCACCCATGGAAATGGCATAACATTGGGACCTGTCAGCAGGATAAGCAGGGAAGGGCTTCCTGAATTCATGATAAAGGATATCCCGCCTGTAAGCCAATCTGACCTTAAGGTTACAAGGCCGGAGATCTAC
>JALHSV010000102.1 GCA_022865525.1 Thermodesulfovibrionales bacterium | reverse complement strand
TCACGTTTGTTGCGCAAAAGTGCATCGTCAAATTCTCGTATTTTAAAGTCTGGCGGATCTATAACGGTTGCCGCAAATGCACTGTTTTCTCTACTTGTGACCGAAATATTGTCCATTTTTAACGCTCGTGTGAATCCACGGAGGTCACCTCGTCTGATTAAATCCGACACTTCGTTTATCGGTACATTGTTCATTGTACCTCGTCTTAGTGGGTCTATGCCATAAGTTGCCTGTTCAAATACCCGTTCTGCTATTGATGTCGATGTTTTTGACGCTGCCTTGAGATTATCCGCCACATCAGTCACTGATTTGCCCGATGGAATACGCGATCCGTACTTTCGGATAGCCGATGACAATGTTGATTGACTACTCATGATATCCACTAATTTGAGTTGGATGTTGATCTTGCTGCTCTTTTGATGATTGGTCTTAAAAAAGCCAAATAAATGAAATATATAACCAAAATCGCTATTATTAGAAATGATATCATCTTTACTAATTGGGTTAGCAGTGGTGTGTCTGGCGTTGGTGCTATTAATTTATTATTTATCCAACTATGTTCGGTCAGAAACTCCAGACGACGTTATGCGTCGTCTTTGGTTGACCAATGTCACCAACATATCTGGGTTTACATACCGGCGGCTAGGTGACAAATACGAAAACTACACTTTAAACGACGACGGCAAGCTGGTACAGAGCATAGACCCACATCCCATCGATTATGAGGGTGAGCCCGTCGATGATACCAAAAAAAATCACGGCGTTATTATAGAAAATGACAACGGATTTCGCATTTCCGGCATAAATATTGACTTTGTCTGTCCGCCACCATGGAAATACGTCGACGGCAAGTGTCTGCTTCAAAGCGTGTGCAATCAAGACGGCAGTGACCACTCGCTGTACAAGGGTATAGATTACTACAATTTTACAGAAACCATTGCAACCCAGAGGGCTTTTTCCGATCCCGCAGTACATCCTAGGCTCTATTATGACTGCGGTGACGGTGGCGACATCGCTACTACAACTGAAAGGTGTGCAGAAAACGAACTTTACGCCGGCGGTGTAAGTGTGGACAAGTCCGGCGGAAATCCGTGTGCTATTTACGATATATGCAGTGACCGGCTGTCTATGACAAGGCACACGTTTGACGTGCCTGGCGCCAACGGTGGTCTTTTGACCAACCAATACTACGAATGTCGCAATGGCATCAGCGTTTTAAACACATGCCCACCAACCACCAAGTTTAGTAGCATAACTAACGGATGTTTACCCGCCAATCAGTGCCTAAACACACAAAATGGAGGTACTTTCCCTATTTCAGGCGATGACTCGCGATATGTAGTATGCAGAAACGGTGAAGAACATGTCATAACATGTCCGCCTTCAACCGGCGGCGGTGGTGGGTTGTTTGGAAATCCAAATGCTTTACAATGTCGCAACCCATTGTGTGCACCGTCTGAAAATCGCGTTGAATACACGAATGTGTCGTACTTTTTCTATCCAATAGCATTTACTTCGTGCCAACCACAAGACAATGAGCCAACCACCATTTCATGCTCAAATGCAACGACAATTGTCCGTCGGGATATGCCAATACAGACTAATTTACCATACAGACTTCCAAAGGCTGACTTATTTACGCCATATCAACAGCCATTGGTTATGTACGACACACGCACTTCTCAGTGCGGTCCATTCGTCAACTCGAACTTTAGCTCAAATTCGGTCGTGTCGTTCCGTTTTAACGATGGACTTCCGTATCACTCCCAGTATGACGTAGTCGCGTTTCAGTTTGTGTCGACACTACAAGAAAACGAGGTTGAAAGACGCGGTCTAGATATTTTTGATTTTAACGGTAGTCTGGTTGCAAAATCTGACAGATATTCAAATTTTACTGTACTTCCGGGCGTAGATTTGTCCTCTTTTGAATATTTACCAAGTGTCTTCGTGGTGAGCGGTTCAACTGATGGATACGTGTACATGGTCGCATACGACATGCTCGAAGAAGCCAACGACAGGTCCACCACAAATTCGAGGCATTCAGCCACAAATCCAACAACCGATCCACAACTATGGTACAATGGATTTACCGGCGAATACGGGACCGCTATGCCACATTCGGTGACTGCTTACGCACAATTGCCATTTTTGTCTTCCTTCATATACCAGTATGTAATTTATAACGATCTCGGCGACAACAGAGCTCGTATGGCTGTATGGACCCGATTTGGCGCCATTACTTTAGAAGTTGTCATTAACGAGCATGCATTCGTAGACGAGGAAAATCTAATCTCTCACAAAACGCTGCCGTCAACCGGTAGCATTGTTGAAAAATTCATAAACCAACGGACTAATCCACTGGAAGGAGCATTAACTGGCATTCAAAATGAAATTTTCCTATATCAACATGTGCCACTATGCCTGCAGTATGTTGATTCATACGAAATATTGGACCCACCAGACGCAGTAACAATGGGTGGTGAAGCTATATTTGCAGTTAATAACAGCAAATATCTAAAAAATCCTCAAACTTAAATGTTTTTATATGAACAAGCACTTGATAACACGCGTCGATTGTATTTCCGCCAATTGCAATGGAACAAGCAAACGAGTATGAAATTAGCGTACGCATTAAGGTGACACAGTCTATTTTTGACAATTTGCGTGTAAAATGTCCAAATGCTAGACAGACGTTTGTGCATTATTTTGCCGGTGGATTTAGGCGATCAGAGGGTCGACTCCAGGCAAAGAAAACAACACTAAAACGCACATACTTGGCTATAATTGATCAACTATTCCTGCCATTTGTGTACACAGAGTCAATTGAACTAAATCAGCTCAACTCACATCCCGTCGGTGTCGCAGAAACTGCTATTGTGAGATTTGTCTGCCACGAACAGGCACACATACGCGTGAGTATAGACGCCGTACACTCAAACACTGGCGTTGGATACTTCTTGACAGCCGAGCGAGAATTTGACAAAAAACCACACACTAGCGTTTTTGATGACGATGGGTTTTTCAAAGTCGTATTTACGTACCTCCAATCCATTAACGACATTGACAATATCATTGCCAGCTCTTTTGATACGCTACAAATTTCACGGCAGCACAGCTTTCCCAGCCGCAAGTTTGGTGAAATCAAAAATCTACAATCCGTCAGCGTTGATCACATGATACCAAAGGCAAAATTTAATGGATACAAGGGAAAGTTCTTTGTTTCTGATGATATTGGCTTCTTTCTAAATGCTACACACGACGCTGGGCTCATTCGTGGATTGCCATCCGATCTGCTTAAGCGGTCGGGAGTCGTTTTTCAATATGAGGTCATGGTACACAACATAATACTGACAGACGTCGTCGGTGTCTACATAAATAATGTCCTATATGAGACACATCCCCGGCAAGTTCTTGAATTTTTGGAGTCTCTCGACTACAACAACATACCACTGACATTTAACGACCAAAATTACTGCATGTTTACCCAGCGCCGATTGCCAACATGGCATTCTCCGCCCACTCCTCCAGATCTTGTCGATGGCATCATTATTGTGTGCGGTGACGTCGAATACAAGTACAAATCTCCAACATGCGACATACGGATTACAAAAGGGCGCATTTATATCGACTCTTATCCCATGCCCGTTGACATGTCCACATATCCAAAATTACAAGACGGCATTTATGAAATCAAATTACCAACAGAAGCCGTATTTATTGCTAAATATGACAAGTTCTCAATGAAATATGATATAATTCGAAAGCGGTATGATCGCGTTCACACTTCAACTGCTGCAGAGTTTGCATCTTTCGTCAATAACTGCAAACTTTCAAATAAGCACCAAAACGAAGCATTCTAAACTAAAATGATGCTGTCTTTTGCAGAAAACACTCCACATCTTGGCGAATGTATGTTGTCTAAAATAGACCACGACCGCGTAATGTCGTTTCTCACAAACGGTACACTATACGCCACCAAAAACACACCGCTCGAACAGCTCAAATATCGGCTGCGTCAGATCCGCTACAGAGAACGCCATCATCACGAGTATACATTTTGCTACTACCGTAAAAACCCGGGTGATATCACGGACATACGTCACATTTATGTTCAGGAATTGGATCGTTACTTCAGTTACGTTTAACTATAGCCACTCTGTTGCATCATCTCCTTAAATTTGACACTTGCTGCTTACGTAGGACTGACATCTAAAATGAAACAACACTACAGCGTTACCGGGCTTGAAAACGCCTTTTGTAATGATTTTGTAAAACTTGCAGAATTAAAGGCAGAATTGGCAAAAATAGCAAATCAGATCTCACAATTGCCACTTCCTCAGGTTTTGGCAGCCATTTTGGAATTGCGAGCACAGGTACAAGCATCAGCTGCCGCAATTTCACAGGTAAACGCTAACGTCGTTGCTAGCGACGCTGCAATTTTGGCACAAATACAGAAAATACTAGACAAACTCAATAAACCTAAAACTCCTTAATTTATTAAAAACGTAAAAATGTCATCCATTGTAAAATTATGCATTAAATCTACAACTTCGTTCTGAATGTGTGTAAATGTGTCAATGCAACACGATGGATTCACGTCTCTTTGAAATGTGAAAAAACGCTCGTGCAACATCTGCTGCATTTGGAAAAAGCTGGCATAACCATTCGCCTCGCATGTTGCCACAAACTTGGTGGTATTTTGAAGCATGTTTCTATTTAACACTGCTTTCAGTACATTTGGTGGTGGTTTTGTCGTATCGATCGAATGACAATCAATGTACTTTGCTATGCTGGCACGGCGGAAGCGATGCAGCACATTACTCTTCAAAAATTGCACAATCAGCTGTGACAAATACAAAAAACCCACTTTCATGTCCACACATGGGCGCTGTCGCTGTCTATGGTCTGATGTGGTGAACAATTGAGCTATTTCGTCTTTGTTGTAGTTTATAAGCAGATTTGGGTTTACTAACACCAAAAATCTATCAAAAAATCCAATATCATGTAAATTTTTGCCATCGAGGCAATCTACAATATGCTGTGTTGTGTAATCGTCCGTTATACCACTAGCCAAAAACATCTTAATACACAACAACTGGAACGTGTGAGTCACCACACCTTCTAGTTTGTTTGACACGTTCATGTGCAATTGAGAAACCAGCAAAAGCAATGGGCCAATATCCTCCTGGCATTGTGCTTCTGCGTACATTTTATATAGCGCTTTCGCAGGCGTGCTTAGCCTTGTCCAAGAATTAAAAAAGTCAAACTTCTTTCGATAAAAAGCCACATTGTCGACATCGGTATGCAAATACACATTAAAACGTGCACAATACATCGTAGATATGTCGTGGTCAATCTTTGCCATCACCGTTGACACGGCCAAGTGCGTTGTCAACATGAAATTTTCTTTGCTATCAAAAGCAGCCTCAATAACATCCAATGTCGTAGCCGTGCCACACTTTTTTAAGAAAAACAGGTCACGTCTAGTCGGCAAAAACACATCTAGCCTCCTGGGCGGTGTATATACCTGAAAATTGACATTCTTTTTCATTTCTGCTACAAATACTGGGCAGCCGATGTGTCTCAAAAATACAATCGGGATTGTCTCAAGTGTGGGCATTATGTCAAGAAATGTCAAATTCACGCGAAATTTCGTCATAAGCTCCCCCGTTTTTGCACAAATGCGCTGCTTCAAAGTTAGCAGTCCCGTCTCCGTTGCCAATTTTACCGTCTCATACAGCTCATCTGCTGTAACGTGTGGCAAAAACTCATCCACGTAGGCCGGTACTCGTGCCAGCAGTGCATAAGCTTCACTCCGTATCAATTTGTCATCCAGCTTGTATGGATCGTTCAACGTTGGCAGCAGCTCTTCGTTCTTCAGCACATTTAACGACGACAATCCAGCAGCACCTGTGTCTAAACGGACACTGTTGTTGTTGACGTAATAAAGCACGGTCATTATTTCACGCTGCTCTTGTGTCATCTGTTCCAAAACTGGAGACACTTCCGGTAATTTCATATAAAGTACGGTTTCTACATCGTGAATACGTCGAAAAACAGGTGACACAAATATCAGTGCATGTCCCTTTTTGTAAGCTTTCACTATCAACCCATACACATCCACATTGCCTTTTGACATAAACACCACCAACACTTCAGATTCGTGTGTTTTTGTTTCACATGTTTCTATTCGTCTCGGAAATACAGCAATCTTGATATTTTCTAATGCCACCCCTACATCCGCCTGGCTAATCACCACTTCGCATACAAATGTCGTTAAACCACTTGACAGTCTTCTCAATTGCGCATCCCACACATGCGTCAGTGGCTTGCTAAAATTTAAAAATACTGATGAAATATGTTCACATTGGACAATAAATTGCGTTTACCTCATTGATTTTGCCATTAATGCGGACTTGAATTTTCGTGGATCAATGTTTATGCCTATTTGACGTGTGTTTTTGATATAAATCAGTCCACGATTATTTAAACGGGTTAATGTTTGCAGATTCGATGCAGTTAATCGGCAATTTACTATCCCTTTGCGATTATACTGAAGAAGTAACCGTTTTTCCTCTGAAGTCAGAAATGCAAATTTATGAGACGTGTAATCAGCCGAATGCAGCTTATTCAACGTTTCATACGGTTTGCCGTACTCGGCCGCTGATGACATTAGAAATACGACGCTAAACACACTCGCTTTCTTTCGTATACACGGCGGCAGTGCTTTTTTTTGCTTTTCGAGTGACACATCACCGTTTTCGTAGAAAAAAAACAAACTCCTCTTAGTCACCGCATTGTGTGCTCTACACTGCCTAGACCCGTGTAACACCAAACACTCAAACTTAGATTCGGATACAACACGCTTCATCTCCTCTATAATTTCAGTTTGTTGGCGCAAATTCGTGCCGTTTAAATAGACTATCGGTGTTCCGTTAGCTTTTTTGGCATTTAGCCACTTTGCAAATTTTTCTACCAGCTCTGTTAACTTCATTTTCACAACTGAGCTACTTTCTCCTCTCACTTGCTTATAAGTACTCTTTTGTATCGTTGGCGTCTAGATAACACCTCAGAATTCCAAAAACGTGATTAAAAGTTGGCGTATAGATAACACCTCAGAATTCCAAACTCGTGGTTACAAGTTGACATGACGTCATACGTTGCGTCACTTATTATATAAAAAAGGGAAATTACGTTTATATTTGATCAATTTTTATTTGAAATATCGGATCTGTACAAACTGCAAACTTGGACAAACAGAAAAGCATTCCTGCTTGCGAAAATTCGTGATGCAATGTTAAATGGGACTCAAAATGCTCGTTCAAGTCGTAGTGCACTACTTCCAAATTAGGAAACTGTCGCAAAAACTCAGCTAGGCCATGCATATGTCCAGTTTGCACCACTTTGATAAATGGAAACGAGTATATGAAGTGTTGCTTTCCAATTAACATTTTTCCAATTTGTAGATATTCTACGTGTTGATTTATTAATTGGAATGATGATTCCACAAAATCCACAATAACCAGGTTTTTGTTTATAATTTCTGTCGCCAACCCACGTTTGCTGATCAATGGGTGTATATGGTGCTCCATGAGTCCAGATTTCAATATAGCTGTTAAATCACGGTTCTGGTTGATGTCAGTAACTTGGAACTTGTCGAGAATGTCCAATTTCCCCTTAGATTTGAAGCAAATTATCATGTTTTCCAATGTTTCGTAGTCTGTGTTCATCTGGAAATCTACGCGTTGAAGATTTGGAAATTGTGTTAAAAACTTGATGTATCCACGAAAGTATCCCATTTTGATGACTTCGACCGATGGAAATGTTAGCACAAACGCTTTAGGGTCCGCAGTAACCCGGATAACGTGCAAATATTTCAATGTTTCTTGAAATTGCATCTTGTGGAGTTCCTTTTCGGATAAAACGCACGACTTGCTTCTTTTTGTGTTCATGGTTCACTTGATTTGGCAATACTAACTAAAAATTGAACGTTTTATATTGAATATATCAATTATGTGACTCATACTGCGTATCGCAGGTCTTCGTTACGTGTCTGGCCCACAACAACAACAAACCGCTTTATTATCACAACAACAACACCCTGCTTGAAGTCACATGTCCATATCAACCCACCAACAACACCTTGATGACGTCATATTACCATATCAACACAACAACAACACCAAACCTCCATATCAACACAACAACAACACCAGACCTTCTAGAACATTCTAGAACATTACATATACAACTACATATACTACAATATATACAATATATACTACTAATACTACTATATATACTACAAATATGCTAATTTATGCTAATTT
>JALHSV010000679.1 GCA_022865525.1 Thermodesulfovibrionales bacterium | reverse complement strand
TATTCTTTTTCAGGCACCGAATCTGCAACGATACCTGCTCCAGCCTGAACATACACCTTATTGCCTTTTATGATAAGTGTTCTGATTGTGATACAGGTATCCATATTCCCTGAATAACTGAGATACCCGACCGCACCCGCATAGGGTCCCCTTCTTATTGGTTCAAGCTCTTCAATGATTTCCATTGCCCTCACCTTCGGAGCTCCCGTGACTGTGCCTGCGGGAAAGCATGCCCTTAGAACGTCAAAAGCATCCAATCCTTTTTTCAGGGTACCCTCAACATTGGATACAAGGTGCATAACATGACTGTATTTTTCGACATTCATCAATTCCGTGACTTTTACCGAACCGGTCTCCGCAACCCGCCCCACGTCATTCCTCCCGAGATCAACGAGCATGATATGTTCTGCTATCTCTTTTGGGTCGTTCTTTAATTCCTCTTCAAGAGACCGGTCTTCTTCCTCTGTCTCACCCCTCCTCCGTGTCCCGGCGATAGGTCTCAGGAGAATCTTCCTCCCTTCAAGTCTCACCAGTATCTCAGGAGAAGAACCAACGAGTTTGGCGTCACCCATATCAATGTAGTACATGTATGGTGACGGATTGATGACCCGTAACGCCCTGTATATGTTGAATGGATTTATATCAGACTCCCTCTCAAATCTCTGAGACAGAACAGCCTGAATGATATCTCCTGCCATGATGTATTCCTTGCACTTCAACACAGCTTCCTCAAATTCATCTTTCCCGGGAAAAGAGGATGCATAACCGGAAAGTGACGGACGTTGCCTGGAATGCTTGATTGTTGCAAACGATAAATCTTGATCTTTCCTGCCTCTCTGTCTCCTCCTTACAGGTCTCGATTTTTTCAGGTTTGTGATGATTGTCTCTATTTTCTCTTCTGCATCAGCGTACGCTTCCTCAGGAGATTTATTGTCAATATGTGCATTTGAGACAACCTTGATCTTTCCTTTGAGATTATCAAAGATCATGACGGTATCCGTAACCATAAGGAACATGTCAGGAATCTTGAGGCCCGGCTTTTTTTCATAGGGGATGTTTTCAAAAAACCTTACCATGTCATAGCCGATATAGCCGACGAGCCCGCCGTAAAATCTTGGTAATCCAGGCACATCAACAGGTTTATAGGCTGCAATCTCTTTTTTAACGATCTCGAACGGATTTTCTGCTTCATGTCTTTGAATGCCGGCTTTTGTATCCTTAATCTCTATTTTCTTATCCCAACCCTTGATGATTCTTGATGGGCGTGAGCCGAGAAAAGAGTATCTGGCCCACTTTTCACCACCGATCATGCTCTCAAGCAAAAATGAAGGTGACCCTCCGAGTTTCAGGGCTGCTGACACAGGTGTTTCTGTATCGGCAAGGATTTCCCGGTAAACAGGAATAAGATTCCCCTTCGTCGAGAGGGTTTTGAAACTCTCTAAATCAGGATAGAGCATATTGACAAAATGTGACCTTCCTATGTACTATTTTTAATAGTAACGTTCATTATAGCCTATTATTTGTTCATAAGTTAAGCGTTACTAAGTAGTTGCGGTCATCAGTATGAAGACTCTAATTATAAAATCCCTTTTGTTTTGTACGGTGCATTTTTCACGTATCATGCGGGAATAGCTCAGTTGGTAGAGCACAACCTTGCCAAGGTTGGGGTCGCGGGTTCGAATCCCGTTTCCCGCTCCATCTTAATAGCAAACAGTAGAAAGCAGCCAGGAAAGAGAAGAATTTCGTCAGTAATCAATTTCTGTTTACTTTATACTATTTACTTTCAACTGTTTATCGGGCGGCGTACCCAAGTGGCTAAGGGAGAGGTCTGCAAAACCTTTATGCAGCGGTTCGAATCCGCTCGCCGCCTCCAAAAAAAATCATCACATTATAGCTCCTTAAAAACTTTTGCAAGACTTTCTCCTCCCACATGAATCTTAAATTCGTTGAAGTACCCGAAGGGCGTACACATGACCGTATAACCTGCATTTTTGAGTTTTTCCGAGGCATCCCGTATCATCTGTTCTGAAAATTCAGGAGAGGCCTTGCTTGACGAAAGGTGGTTGAATGAGTGGATAACGACATTCTTTGTATTGAACTTCCCGGCAAGCCATTTGATATTCTTGCCCAGTTTATCGAGCAGGCTTTTGCCTTTTTCTTCATCTTCTTTTTCCGCATGGAAAAATACTACCACGCTCTTTTCTATTGAATCTTCAATATTCACATCAGGCACCTGAGGAAGACTCTTGGATGCTGTCTTGAACCACCATGTATGCGCATAAAAAAGGAGAAGTTTCATATGATTTTCTCCCTCTTTATTGCATCAGCAACCTTCGCCACTTTTACCATCTCCCTCACATCATGAACACGAACAATATTCGCACCTTTCAGGATGGAGATGGCGACTGCTGCTGCGGTTCCTTCGAGTCTCTGCACTGGAGGTGCATCTCCAAGGATCTTGCCGATGAAAGCCTTTCTTGATGCAGCTATAAGTACCGCCTTTTCAAGTAAAGTAAATTCATGGAGATTATGGATAATATTCAGGTTCTGTTCAAATGTCTTTCCAAAACCGATCCCTGGATCGATAACGATCATGTCGTCTTGAATCCCTGCATCTAAGGCTAATCTTATGCTGCCTCTCAGATAATCCATTATTTCAGGTATCAAAGCTTCATATACAGGGTTGATCTGCATGTCCTTCGGTTTCCCTTTGATGTGCATGACAACCACAGGTACCTTGTATTCAGAGACAACTTTGGTCATCTTTGGATCAAACCTCAAACCACTAATATCATTGACTATGGAAGCACCAGCGTCTAAGGCTCTCTGCGCAACTTCTGCCTTGTATGTATCGATGGATATCGGAATATTAATCTCTTTTGCTATTGCCGCAATAACAGGGACTGTGCGCCGCAGCTCTTCTTCTACAGGAACTGTTTCTGAACC
>JALHSV010000678.1 GCA_022865525.1 Thermodesulfovibrionales bacterium | reverse complement strand
ACGCGTCGGGAATCCTTCTGAGAGGGACTCGGAAAGATTCTCGATGCGAGTCTGCGCGAGAGTCGCTACGACCGGCCCCTCCAGAATGACGGCGGGCAAGCAAGCCGGAATGACAAACTTACGGTAATAAATTGTATTTATGGACAAACACTATTTTTTTAACCAATGTGTACCTTCCCGATTTCTGTATCCTTTGGATACACTTTCCTGAAAGATCAGAAGGGGTCTATTTAAAAGAGATTTTCGATTTCTCTCCTGACGGTTGTATCCATACGAAACATTTTCCATCCCCGTAAAAAGCATCAGTTATCGTAAGATCCTCTCTATTAGGCATTCTTCCCATACGGCATACAATTTGCAATTAAATACCGCTGATGCCCCACGGTTGCAAAAAGATTCTTATTATTGATGAAGCAGGTTTTTCGAGAATATGTTCTGCTATTCTCGAGCAGGACGGCTATCGTGTTGAAACGATAACGAGCATACATAACGTATCGAAAAAGTTCTCTGACGATGACTTTGGCCTTATCATAACGAGCTACCCGTACGGCGTTTATTTTCTCAGGGAAATTCAGAAACGGGATACCCGGGTGGCAAAGCTTGTTCTTGCCGACCAGTTCAGCGGTGACCTTTTAACCATGCTTGACAGGTTGAATAATTCCTGCTGCATGATGAAGCCGCTCGATTATACAAAATTCAGGTCTCTGGTAAAAGACATGGTATGCGGCGATCTTAATTTTATAGGAGGATACAACATTGTTTAAGAAATATATGGTCATCCTGAGCATTTTCGTTATCGTATGCGGATGCAACCCGAAGACGAAGGAAGAATTATTTCAGGAAGGCGTTGGACATTTCAAGAAGAATAATCCACAGGGGGCAATCGTTCTCTTTAAAAAGGCGCTTGAGAAAGATCCGAACTTTTTTGATGCACGTGTTGAACTGGCAAAGGCCTATCTCGCTGCCAGAAAATATGACCAGGCAGAAAAAGAATTCCTGAAAGTTCTCAAGCAGAACCCATCCCGCACAGAGACTCACATTGAACTCGCCCGAGCCTATGTCTATACGAACAAGCCGGACGAAGCGATCAAGGAGGCAGAGACATACCTTCAGTCTCATAACGACGACCCCCTTGCCTTTGAAGTCATAGGCATGGGGCATGCCCTCAAGGGAGACATGAAAAAATCAGAGGATTTTTTCCGGAAGGCTCTCGAAAAAAATGACAAGCTCGTTTCAGCACGGCTGGGGCTTGCACGAGTCCATATGGCGCAGAACGACAGGAAAGCTGCGCGAGCAATTCTGGAGGAGACAATACAGACGGACAGTAAAAATACGCAGGCTTATTACATGCTCGCCAGTCTTGAAACTGCCAATGGTGATCAGCAAAAAGCAGTTGAGATGTACAAGAAGATATCCGAAATCAATCCCGCGGATCTCAATGCCCAGTTCATGGAAGGTATCTTATATATACAGAAAGGGGACCTGAAAAAAGCCCACGAGATAGCTGATACTCTTAAGAAAAAGAGTGAACGTCCGGAAGGATACAGACTCAAGGGGATTCTCTTTTTCTATGAAAAGAAATTTGATGAGGCTATTGCTGAACTTCAGAAATCATTGAAGGAAACCCCGAATATCAGTGCCTATTACTTCCTGGGATTAAGCCATTACTACAAGAAAGAACTTGAGCAGGCCCTGAGCCAGTTCCAGAAGGCTATCGATTTTGATCCCGGATTCGTCAGGGCGCGGTTGATGGTGTCCGTTATCCTCCTCCAGCAGAAGAGAGTGGACGATGCCATACAGCAGGCCAAATGGATTTTACAGCTCGACAGCGAAAACGCATTGGCACACAACATCCTCGGAACTGCTCTGCTCGCAAAAGGTCAGCCGGACGAGGCGATGAAGCATTTCGATGAAGCGCTCGAAGCAAATCCCGACCTCATCGATGCCCAGTTGAAGAAGGGCATTATCCACCTTGGGAAGGGCAAAACAAAAGAGGCAGAGACTGATCTGGTGACGGCTGTGAAAATTGCGCCTGAACTCCTGAATACACGGCTTATCCTTTTCTCCTATTATGTAAAACAGAAGGACTACACGAAGGCCAAAAAAGTTCTTGAGGAGGGTGTCGCAGGTAACAAGAATGACGCCCTTCTGTACAACAACATCGCAGCTCTGCTTTTTGCGCAGAATAAACCTGAAGACGGCCTGAAGTATCTCAAAAAAGCAATAGATACCAATCCTGAGTATCTGACTCCGTATTTTAACCTTGCAAAATATTATGCAACGAAAAGGGAATTTGCCAAATCGGTTGACGAGTACAAGTCCGTACTGAAGATTGACAATAAGAACATTGCTGCAATGCTCGGCAGTGCTGCAATGTATGAATTAGAGGGAAAAGACAGCGATGCACTGACATATTACAAAATGGCAGAGGCCACGAAGCTCCCTGCAGGGTATATCGCCCTATCGGAATATTTCCTGAGGGAGAAGCAGAATAGCAAAGCCCTAAATGTACTGGAAGAAGCAAAGAAAGCACATCCCAAAGATTTGGCAGTGCTGGATCTCACAGGCAGGATCTACGTTAGTGATAAAGAGTACAAAAAGGCAATTAAGACATATGAAGAGCTCGAAAATATAAACGCAGAGATGGGCCTCCAAAAGACAGTTGCGGTTTATGCAACGAGCGGTGATTACAAAAGCGCCCTGAAGAAACTCGAGGGCAGCCTGAAGAAGCAACCCGAAAGAATGGACATCATGGCTGAGATGTCAAAGATGTATGTCCTGATGAAGGAGCCTCAGAAAGCCAAAGAGAATGCCAACCAGATCATTCAAAAGAAACCGAATGCAGCCTTTGGGTATATGGTTCTTGCCTCGGTGCATGTCAGTCAGAACGACCTGAACAGTGCCATCGAGTCGGTGAAAAAAGGTCTGTCCGTTGAGCAAAACAATCTCGCTGCGCAGATGATGCTCGGAGATTTGTATACAAAGAAACGGGATTACGCATCGGCAATGAAGGTCTACGAAAGCACGTTGAAAAGCAAACCGGGATATATCCCCGCGATGCTCTCACAGGCGGCAGTGTATGAGATGACAGGGAAGAAAAAAGAGGCAATAAACAGTTACCGTGCGATCCTCGAAAAATCTGAAAATTATGTGCCGGCGCTCAATAACCTCGCCTATGCCTATGTTGAAGGAAGCGGCAGCAAGGAAGAGGCGCTGAAACTTGCGCTGAAAGCGTATACTGCTGCTCCAAATAATGGGGCTGTCATAGACACGCTGGGATATGTCCTTCTGAAAAACGGGAAAAAGGATGATGCAAAAAGGCTGCTTGAAAGGGCAGTGGCCCTTCTCCCAGAGAATCCTTCTGTGCATTACCACCTCGCCCTCGCATACAGGGAGACGGGAGATAAGGAAAAGGCAAAGGGACACCTTGCAAAAGCAATCGAGAAGAAGGATTTCCCGGAGTACGAAAAGGCAACCAAGTTACTGCAGGAGTTGAAGTAGAAATATGTATGCCGGCAGATACAGTATTTGCGCTCATTCTCGGCCCGAAAGAATTCGGGCCTCCGAGGTGAATTCTGTCTTCGACAGTCTTCAAATCCGCTCAAATACAATATCTGCCGTCAAGTTCATGAATTATGTGAGGCAGGTAAAAGAGACTCCTCTCCCTTGATGGGAGAGGATGGGAGAGGGTTTTGAAGGTAAAAATCACATGATTTCGAAAAATCCCGCGGTTACAGGAATGGTATCGCTCATTACCGGTGATATCCTCATCGCTGCGGGTGCATTTTATATTGGTATTTACCTGAGGTTTGGAGGGATCGAAGAGGGCTTGATTAAATATCAGCACATCGT